>VFZQ01000724.1 GCA_016871135.1 Acidobacteriota bacterium
CGCGCCGATCGCGCTTGCCGTCTGCATCACCCTCACGCGCGGCTTCGGCCAAAGCTCGTTATCCGTCGTCAGTCTCGCTCTAGTCGGCAAGCAGTTCCGCGCGAACATCAACAAGGCGATGGCGATCTATTCGCTGTTCGTCGGCATCGGCTTCATCGCCGCGTTCCCATCGGTTGGCCACGCCGTGTTGAGCTACGGTTGGCGCGCGGCGTGGTTTGCAATCGCCGTCGCACTTCTTGTTGTGTTAACGCCGTTGTCGTAGCTCTTATCGAAAGACACAACCACCGTCGATGAACCGGAAGTCATGCGGACATCCGACATCCCCTTCGCCGCCGCTATCCGCACTTCCGCCTTCTGGATCTTCGCGCTCGCCAGTTCGCTTTTCGGCCTCGTCTATTCGGGGATCGCGCTCTTCAACGAATCGATCCTCGCGCAGCGCGGTTTCGACGCGAGCGTCTATCACACCGTACTGGTCGTCAGTACAATGTTCGGACTCGCGGCCAACTTCGGCGCCGGCTGGCTCGCCGCCAAATGGCCGATCCAACGCATCACTGGAACCGGCATGGGTGTTCTCGCGCTCGCCGTCGCGGCGCTGCCGCATGTCGAATCGTACACGCACGTCATGCTCTACGCAGCCGCTATGGGCATCGCGGGCGGCGTCGTTACCGTTGTCTTTTTCTACGTCTGGGGGCAATGGTTCGGACGCACGGATCTCGGCCGCATTCAAGGCGCCGCGCAAACGATGACGGTCCTCGCATCGGCGATCGGTCCTGTGTTGCTCGCCAAGACCTTCGCACAGACCGGCTCGTATGCCCCTGTATTTCTGATCCTCGCCGCTTGTATCGCCGTGCTCGGCGTTGCCAGTTGGCGTGTTCAGGCGTGATACTCTGAAGCCCTATGCGACGCGCCACAATCTATTGGGCTTTCGTCATCGTGCTTCTGTTCTCGTTCCCGCGCAAGGGGGCGAGCCAATCCGGCCAGACGCACAAGCTCGCTCCAGATGTGTACTGGCGTGCTGCCGAACCCGACAAGCGCATCATCGCGAATGCCGGCTGGATCGTGTTTCGCGACTACGTTCTCGTCATCGACGCCAACTATCCATGGGGCGCGCGCGCGATTCTCGACGACATCCGCGCAACCACCAACAAGCCCATCAAGTACGTGTTCGACACGCATTATCACGGCGATCACGCACACGGAAACGGAGTCTTCGTCGATGCCGGCGCGACCATTCTTTGTTCGGCCGATTGCCTCGCCGAATCCTGGCGAAAGAATCCCGCTGCCTGGAAGCGGTCCGCGATTGACCCGGACTACAAGGATCAGAAGCTCGAACATCCGCAGATTGGCTTTCCGGACAAACTCGTTTTCGACGATGGCACGCACCGCGTGGAACTGATCAAAGTTGGTCCCGGGCACACGATGGGAGATGCGGTCGCCTGGCTTCCGAAAGAACGCATCTTGTTCACTGGCGACCTCTGCGTGAATCAACGGCCTGGAAACAATGTCGCCGATGTCGACGCCGACCCCGAAAATTGGGTGCGCGCGCTCGACAAATTGGCCACATTCGAACCAGCGCAAGTAATCCCCGGTCACGGTGCGATAGGCGGCAAACCGGCGCTCGCCGGCCAGCGCGCCTACCTGGCGGCCATGATTGCCGGAGTCCGTGCTGGCATTGCGCGCGGGGAAACCGCGGACCAACTCGCCAACTCCCTTGATCTGACAGCCTACGGCACATGGGGCGCCGACAAATCGCGCAACGCGCCGTCGATCCGCGCCGTCTACGCCAAGCTCAAGAAGTAGCTAGTTCTTCTGATTTTTCAGCCACTCGTCGTAGCTGTGTTTGCGCGCGCCCTTGTATTGAATTGTGTCGAAGAACGCCGCGTTGCCGTTCATGCGTGGATCGCCCTCTTCGCGCAGCGTCTTCTCCATCTGGTCGCGCAAGTTCCGCATCGTGATCGCATACGTCGCGTCATTGGCCATGTTCTTGATGCAGTCTGGATCTTCCGAAACGTGATACAACTCTTCGGCCGGGCGTTTGCCGAACGCCATGCGATAGTGCTCGTCGAAACTTGAGATCAGCGCGGTCTTGGTCGGTGAATCGTCGACGTTGCGATACCCGGTTTCGGGATTACCCGCCGGCCACGCGTCCGGCGTGTAGTTGCGAACGTACAGCCACTCCTTCGTGCGAATCGCACGGACCGGATACCCCGCGTCGTTCGGCCGCCCCAGATCGTGGCGCTCCTTGCAAACAATCATCACATTGCGCGTCGCGTCGACCTGCCCGCTCTTGCCCGACTTCAACACATCCACAAAACTTTTGCCCGTCATCGTCGGAGCTTTCGCGACGCCCGCGACTTCGAGCATCGTCGGCGCGAAATCGCGTGTATTGATGAAGTCGTCGATCGACCGCCCCGCGCCGATGTTCTTGCCCCACCGAATCGCCAGCGGAATGTGAAAGCCGTGTTCGTAGATCTGGCCCTTCACGCGCGGGAAGGGCATTCCGTGATCGGAGGTCACCAGGATGAACGTGTTGTCGAGCTCGCCCGCCGCCTCCAACTTCGCGAGCATTTTCCCCAGATGCTGATCGATCCACTCCACCTCTAGCGCGTAGTCGATCATGTCGTTCCGAACCAGTTCGGTGTCCGGTAGATACTTCGGTACGGTGACATCGGCCGCGAGCTTGCCCGCTCGCGCGCCGGATCCGTCTTCATACTTGCGGTGCGGTTCTTGAAAGCCCATCCAGAAACAGAACGGCTTGTCTTTCGGACGCGTGTCCATGAAGTCTTCAAAGTTGCGCGCGTAGTCGAGCGGCGCGATCCCATTCGTTGGTGGCTTCAAGCGATGTTTCACATACGCTGGCCCCGCTGGATTCCGTTTGTAACCCATCGACTGAAAATCGCCCGGTCCCCAGCCTTTGCCCGTGAGGCCGATGAAGTAGCCCGCTTTCTCCAGCACATCCGGATAGACCGCGAAATCGTTCGGAAAGATGCTCATGTGGTTGATGGCCTCTTTCAACTGCCACGAATTGCGGCCCGTCAGAATCGTCGCGCGGCAAGGACTGCACTTCGGATTCGAAGTGAAGCAGTTATGGAACAACGCGCCCTCGCGCGCCACGCGATCGAAGTTCGGCGTCTTTACCCACTTCGCGCCGTAGGCGCCGGCGTGGCCGTGTCCCCAATCGTCG
>VFZQ01000725.1 GCA_016871135.1 Acidobacteriota bacterium
ACAGCCGTGATGCTTCTCCGGATCGCTCTCCTAGCAGCCGGCGCCATATGGGCGCAGGACACTGGTATATTAACCGGCACCGTAACCGACTCCAGCGGCGCGGTCGTCGTCGGCGCGCAGGTCGTCGCGACAAATCTCGCGACGAATTTCGAGTCCACCGCCGAATCGAACTCCGAAGGCCTGTATCGCATTCCGTTCCTGCGCCCCGCGACGTATCGCGTGCGCATCGCGGCGCCTGGCTTCAAAACCTTCGTTCGCGAAAACGTCGAGCTGCGTGTCGGCGCGACGCTGCCGATTCATGGCGTCATGGAAGTTGGCGCTGTCGCCGATTCGGTGGAAGTCACAAGTGCCGTGCCGCTTCTTGAAACCGAAACGTCGACAACCGGCACCGTCATCACCGGCGACTTCTTCCAACGCATGCCGCTGTATCAGCGCCATTCGCGTGCGCTGCTGTATTTGACACCGGGCGTTAACGTCAGCGGCCTAGGCTATGCCGGATCGCTGAGTGGGTTTTCGATTAACGGCGGCGCGACCTCGAACATCGGCTTCTTCGAAGACGGCATGTACGGCGTGCAGCCAAGCGGTACGAACACGACGGACACAATCCTCAGCACGATAGAAGAGGCGAAGGTTATTACGACGGTGCTACCGGCGGAGTACGGGCACTCCGCGGGCGGCGCGATCGTGATCGTGAAGAAGAGCGGCACGAATCAACTGCACGGCGGCGGCGGTATTCTGTTCCGCGAAGGGCCGATGCAACATCGCCGCTTCATGCAGCCAGCGCGCTTTGAACAAACCGGCAATAGTCTGCACTTCTATCAGCCCGATTTCAACGTCAGCGGCCCGGTCTTGATTCCGAAACTCTACGACGGGCGCAACAAAACGTTTTTCATGTTCGCGGGCCAATATCTGATGGAGCGGCAGGGCGAGCAGATTTCCTGGAACGTGCCGACGCCTGAAGAACTGAGCGGCAATTTCGCATTCGGCGGCCGCCCTGGCGTCAACGCGATTTACGATCCGCGCACCACTGCGCTTAACGGCACAACGTGGTCGCGCACGCCGTTTCCAGGCAACATCATTCCGAGGGCGCAATGGGATCCGGTGGCGACGAAGTTTCTCAGTGAAAAAATTTGGGAGTCGCCGAATATTCCGGGCACTCCGACGGCGACCGGCGTCTCCGGCAATCTCCAACTGCCTCGCCAGAAGACCGTCGATTGGGCGAATTACAGTCTCCGCATGGACCAGCAGTTTTCAACTAAGTTCAAGATGTTCTTTAATTGGAGCTTCAACACTCGTACCGCGTTCACGCCCAATCTCGACGTCGTGAACCTGCTCTACAACGCATCGCAGCGAGTATCGAAAGACGCCCAGACGACCTCGGGCATCGGTGCAACCTACACGGTCACGCCGACGCTGATCAGCGAGACGCGGTTCAACTACTACCGATTCCGCAACGACGCGACATGGCCAGGATTTGGTACCGACTTCGGGAAATTGCTCGGCATTCCAAATGTTGGCGCTGGTTCGATGCCTGTTATCAATGGCATTCCGAACGTCGCCAATCCGAGCCTGAACGTCGAAGAGACGATCAACTTTCGCGAGGACGTGAGCAAGCTTTCCGGCAAGCACGCGTTCAAGTTTGGCTACGATCTGATGCGGCTCCGGCGCAACAACTACACGCGTGACAACAACGCGGGCACGTTCAATCTTTCAGGCACGAACGGTCTGAATCCGAACGGCTCCGGGATTCCGAACACGGGTGGAAACGCAATCAGCCAGTTGATGGCCGGTGCTGTCGGCAGCTATTCGCTAACTCGCAATTTGCTTAGCAATTTGCCGCGCAATTGGATCAACTCATTCTACCTGCAAGACGATTGGCGCGTAAGGCCAAACCTCACGCTTAACATCGGCGTGCGCTGGCAGACGCAGAGCACTCCGAACAACAAGTACGGGCAGGTGTCGAGCTTCGATCCAAACGGTGCGGACAACGTCGTCGCGGGAGCTCGCGGCGTGATCACTCACCCGAAAGAACTGCATAAACGGGATTGGAATAACTTTCAGCCGAGAGTGGGATTTGCCTGGACGCTGCCGCATCGCACGGTGATACGCGCGGGCTTTGCGTTGTCGACGGTTGATGAACGCTTGCCTGGCGCGCCGACTGAAGAATACGGCTCGGCGACGGCGCGCATCGATACGCCGAATGGCGACTTCCGGCCTCGCTTTCAGTTGAACCAAGGGCCGATCGCGGCATTGCTTTTGCAGCCGGTCATTCGCGCCGATGGCACCATCCCATTCGCCGGCGTCAACTACGGCGGCCGCGGCGCGACATGGGTCGACTTCAATCGGCTCTCGCCTTACACGATGAATTGGAACTTCGGCGTGCAGCACAGTTTCGCGACGAACTATCTCATCGAAGTGACCTATACCGCTAACGCATCGGTCAACGGTTTCGAAAATCGCGAGATGAACGGCGTGTCCTACGATTGGGCGAATAACCTGCGCCTGACGAATCCGGCCCAGTTCAGCGCGTTTCAGACGAACTCGCAGATCTTTCGGCCGTACCCGAATTTCGGTAGCATCACCTATCGGACAAACGGCGCGCGGTCGAACTATCACGCCGGCACGGTGAAGCTCGACAAGAGGCTTTCAAAGGGCCTGTCGTTCCTCACCTTCTACACCTATTCGAAGGTGATCGATTCGAGTAGCGGTAACAATCTGCTGCCGCGCGCCATGGATCGCGCCGAAAGCGGCAACAATCGCACGCATCAGTACACGGGAAGCATGACCTACGAACTGCCATTCGGTAAAGGCCGCAAGTGGCTCAGCGGAGGCGGTTGGACCAACGCGGTCTTCGGCGGCTTTGACATGGTATATCTCTACCGCATCTCAAGCGGCGACGCTCTCACGTTTGGCTTCGCCGGAAGCCCGTTCCAATACATGCCGGGCGTTGTCGCCACACGCGCCGGGCGGCCGAATTCATCGGGTGATCGCGCTCGCCTTCGAGACAACTGGCAGGACATCGGGACGAATCGATTCGTCCAAGCCGCGCAGAACAAGCTGATCGAATCGATGAGCTACTTCTCTTATCCGGCCGCATTCACGATGGGCAACGTCGGGCGCAATACCTTCGATCGCCAGCGTTTCATCGACACGCAGTTCTCGGCTTCGAAGGAGTGGAAGGT
>VFZQ01000726.1 GCA_016871135.1 Acidobacteriota bacterium
TTTCGTTTCGACATCAGCCAATCGCCGCTCGCGGTCTTGCGCGGCGGGAAATTGTTGATCGCATCGCGCGCGATTACGACCGGCGCATCGAATCTTTGGCCGTTCCACTTGTAGCCTAATAGAGTGAGGCCCGGGCCGAACAGCGGCCGCACCGCTTCATCGCGCGCCGCCAGCGCGATCAACTCGCCATCGCGCACCCAAAACCCGCGCGCGAAGGTTCGATAGCCCTCTTCGCTCGGCGTCAGCGCGCGTGCCTCCGACCAGCGCTCGCCATCCACGCTTGTCGCATAACGGGCGTATTGGCCAGACTGCAAGTCGCGAATCCGGTTCGTGCTCCACATCGCCCAAAACCGGCCCTTGTGCCAGGTGATGTAGGGGTGCATATTGAAGCCGGTCTTGCCTTCGACGGCCTGGTAGATCACACGCCGCTGGCCCGGCAACTTGCCCGCGTTCCGCGCCGCGAACATGTTGGTTTCGATAAACCGGTTCGTCGCCCGCGCGACTTCTTCGGGCGCTTCCACTAACACGGAGTGACCGGAATTCTTGACCCAATGCAGAACGATGATGTCCCGCTCGGGGACTCGCAGCAAAGCCCGCGATGGGCGTTCTCGGCCGCGATCTCCCCAAATCGAAAGCACCGGCAGATGGGTCTCCGCCAGTATCTTCGACCCGTCCCACTTTCGCCATGCTGTTGCAAACTCCTTCCTCTCGGCTTCGGTCAGCGTATTCACGATCCGCTCGCGCAGCGCTTCCGCTTTGGCCGGCCGAGGTCCGCGATCGCCGCCGAACGCCTCGGTCTGTACCAAGTGATGGGTCCATCCTTCCATTGCGATCACGCCCTTCAATCCTCTCGGATTGCGTCCAGCGATCTCGATCGCGACCATCCCGCCGATACTGTGGCCGCCGATATAGAAACTCTTTTCGTCGCGGATTTCATGCAGCACATGCGACGCGAACGCTTCGACGGTTGGGTTCTTCATGCGCAACGGCAAATTGACCACGCGCACCTTGGCCGTCGAGCGCTTGCGAAACTCGTCGAAGACTTCGGGGCCGTTGAAGCTCCCCGGAATCAAAACCAGCGTTTGTGCATGAGACGCGACAGCGGCCAATAGCGCAAGGCGTCTCATCGTGCCTACTCGACGCGGTAGTTCGGCGCTTCCTTGGTGATGATCACGTCGTGCACGTGGCTCTCTCGCAATCCGGCCGGCGAGATCTTCAAGAACTTCGAATTCGCCTGCAAGTCCGCGATTGTGCCGCAGCCCGTGTAACCCATGCCCGCGCGCAGTCCGCCGACAAGCTGGAACACCAACTCGGCCAGCGGGCCTTTGTACGGCACGCGGCCCTCGATGCCTTCGGGCACAAGCTTCGTCGATCCCACGTCCTGCTGACCGGTATACCGGTCGGCCGACGATCCCGTCATTGCGCCGAGCGATCCCATGCCGCGATAGCTCTTGAACGTGCGGCCCTGGTACAGAATCGTCTCGCCCGGACTCTCGTCAACGCCCGCCAGCAAGCTGCCGATCATCACGGCGTCGGCGCCTGCGGCGATGGCTTTGGTCACATCGCCCGAGTACTTAATGCCGCCATCGGAGATAAGTGGAACTTTCGCAGCGCGGCACGCTCGCGCGGCCTCGGTGATCGCGGTGATTTGCGGTACACCCGCGCCGCTGACGACACGCGTGGTGCAAATTGAACCCGGTCCGATGCCGACCTTGATGCCGTCGACGCCCAATGCAATCAGATCCCGCGCGCCTTCAAACGTGCCGACGTTGCCGGCGATTAAGTCGATGTCCGGCAGCGCATGTTTGATCGCGCGAACAGCCTCCAACACACCTTCGTGATGGCCGTGCGCCGAATCGATCGCCAGGACGTCGACCTTTCGCTTGACCAACTCCTGGGCGCGTTCGAGAAAATCCTTCGTCGAGCCCACAGCGCCGCCGCAACGCAACCGGCCCTGCGGATCCTTCGCCGCGTTCGGATACTTCAGCTTCTTCTGGATGTCCTTAACCGTGATGAGGCCCTTCAACGTGTACGACTCGTCGACGACCAGAAGTTTTTCCACGCGATGCTTGTGCAGAATCTGCTCGGCGTCCTCGAGCGTCGTACCGACCGGAACCGTGATGAGGTTCTCGCGGCCCTGCGTCATCCGCGTCGAGACCGGCATTGTGAAGTTGGTCTCGAAACGCAGATCGCGATTTGTCAGAATGCCGACCAGTTGCTTGTTCTCGGTTGTCACAGGGACGCCAGAGATGCGGAAACGCTTCATCAGGTCGAGCGCATCGGTGATCGGCTGATCGGGGCGAATCGTCACGGGATCGACGATCATGCCCGATTCCGAGCGTTTCACCTTATCGACTTCTTCGCATTGCCGCTCGATCGACATGTTGCGGTGGATGATGCCGATGCCGCCCTGCTGCGCAAGGGCGATCGCCAGGTGCGACTCGGTCACGGTATCCATTGCCGCGCTGACGATTGGGATGTTTAGCGGAATGTTGCGCGACAGAAACGTGCGCGTGTCCGAACTCGCGGGCAATACAGAACTCCGCGAAGGAACGAGGAGTACATCATCGAAGGTCAAGCCTTCCATCAACTGATCGGGAAGCATGGTGTGGAGGGAGAGAGTATCATCCATGATACGACAGGCGCGCTCGAAGGCCGTCTGCTAAAATAGAAACGAATCCCTCCCCTGGTGTTCCGAATCTTCCCCCTCAACAGGAGTCTTTTCTTCGCATGATCAACGCGACCTCTTTGCGCCCTGGCATGGTGATCAAGTTCAACAACGAACTGCACAGCATCTTCACGTTCGTTCACCGCACGCCCGGCAACCTGCGCGCTTTCGTTCAGGTGAAGATGCGCAACCTGAAGAACGGATCGATGTTCGAACACCGCTTCGCTTCCGAAGACCGCGTGGAGAAGGTGATGCTCGACGAGGTGGAAGTGGAGTTCCTCTACAAAGAGGTTGATACCTACCACTTCATGAACACCGAGACGTATGAGCAGTACGAGTTCACCGACGAAATCCTCGGCGACGCGGCGCAGTATCTCACGCCGAATCTCAAGGTAAAGGTCGAGTTCTTCGAAGAGAAGCCGATCGGCGTCGAGCTTCCCGCGGCGGTCGAGATGAAGGTCATCGCAACCGAACCCGGTCTGAAGGGCGCCACCGT
>VFZQ01000727.1 GCA_016871135.1 Acidobacteriota bacterium
TTCGCGCCGAGACCCGGATGGATGATGCGGCGCGAGGTGACCTCGCCCATGCGGAACGGATCGCTTTCGGAAAATTTCACGACGCGAATGTTTTGCGCCGAGACGCAGATGACGGTGAAGAGTAGAAATCGCACGTTGGCGTAATGATATAACAGGCGCGATGGAACGAAGGACTCTCTTTGCGATGCCCGCTCTCGCCACCGCGCCGCCGCGACTGCCGCTGAAGCTCTCTGTGCGTGTCGAGGCGGTGCTGCCGGGCCACCCGCTCACACGCCAAATCGAGATGGTGGCCGATGCCGGCTACGGCGGATTCGAGTTCGGCGACTGGCGCGCCGCGGACCCGAAGCAGATCAATGCGCTGGCGCGCCGGCGCGGCGTCGAATGCGTCAATATCGTCGGCAACAAAGGCGTGAATCCGGTCGGGATGGGGCTATGCGATCCCGCCGAACGCGACGGATTCCTGGCTGAAATCAAGGCGTCGGCCGAAGCGGCGCAGCGATTTGAAACTCGCAAGATAGTCGTGTTGAGCGGCTTCAAAGTGAAACATCTATCGCGCGAGCAGCAGCACGCGAGCCTCGTCGAAGGCCTCAAGCGGGCGCACGATATCGTCGCCCCGCGCGGCGTGACGATGATCATTGAAGTGGTGAATACGCTCGCGAAGATCGAGCCGCTCAATCCGAAGGGCAACAATCACGCGGACTATTATCTGGACCGCACCGCCGAGGCGTTCGAGATCATGCGCGAAGTGGGCAGCCCGAATTTGAAGCTGTTGTACGACCTCTACCACGTGCAGATCATGGAAGGAAACCTCATCGAAACCCTGCGCGCGCACACGGCCGAAATCGCGCACATTCACATCGGCGACGTGCCTGGCCGGCATGAACCGGGCACCGGCGAGATTCATCATCCAAACGTGTTCCGCGCCATCCGCGACTGCGGCTTCAATGGCTACGTCGGCATGGAGTATGTGGCGAGCAAGGATCCGATGCGGACGTTGCGCGAGGTGCGGAGGATGGTGGCTGGGCTGTGACGTTCGACACTCAGCACATCCCATTGAATTTTGATCGCTTCTGCAGCCCGAGCGAACGTCATCGCCAAGGCGGCCTGACACAACAGTTATGCGCCCATCAGGGCTGCGAAATACGCGATGGTCGCCGGATGTTCGGACGAGCCGCCAGCCAGCGCGCTCGATTTGCGAATTACATCCTGGACCTATAACGGGACACTTCAAAGTCTATCGGACGACGACAATTCTTGTTGATATGATTGGCGGCATATGGCGCAAGAGCGGGATTCGATCAGTTTGCTGCATCTTTCCGATACGCAGTTTGGGCGGAATCACCGGTTTGGGAACTTGGGAGCGACGGCGGAAGATGGCCAGTTTGACACGCTGATCGCGCGTTTGAAGATAGATCTGGATCTGCTGCGGAAGGACCACGGCGTCGCTCCCGATGCACCCGTTGTAACGGGCGATCTGGCCGAGTGGGGCCGCAAGAGCGAGTTCGACGACGTGTACGAACTCCTCGACCGGCTTTCGAAGCACCTGAACATTCCGCGCGCGCACGTGGCGATTGTTCCTGGCAACCACGACATCAATCGCGCAACCTGCGAGGGCTACTTTGCGACGTGCAAAGGCGACGAGGTCGAACCCGTGCCGCCCTATTGGCCGAAGTGGAAACACTACTCGAAGATGTTTGACGACTTCTACAAGGACGAGTCAGGAATCGCATTCAAAGAGAACCAGTCCTGGACATTGTGGGAGATGCCGGAGTTGCGGATGGTTGTTGCGGGCTTGAATTCGACGATGGTGGAGAGCCATTCCGACGGCACGCACTACGGGGAGGTCGGCGAAAATCAACTGCGGTGGTTCAAGTCCAAGCTGGAGTCGTACTCACGCGACGATTGGTTTGCGCTGGGGTTGGTGCATCACAACGCAGTCAGGGGCGCGAAGGACGACGATGAGAACTTGCGCGACGCCAATGACCTACGGCAAATCCTCGGCGGGTCGCTCGACTTGCTGCTGCACGGGCACACTCATGACGGGAAGTCGGCGCGGCTAGGGTTGCTACCAGTCCTTTCAACGGGCAGCGCGGCGTTAAAGCCGGACCAGCGGCCGGCGGAGATCCCGAATCAGTATCAGTGCGTGCGGGTCTCGGCAAACGGCATCGATCGCTGGACGCGCCGGTATGATCCAGGCGATAAGCGTTGGATTGGTGAGACGCGGTGCTCGCCGAACGGGGATAAGTGGATCATCAATGAACCGGCGAACTTCGCGGCGTTTCGCAAAACCGCGACGGTTCGGGAGCCATTGAAGCCAACGGCCGATCCGGCGCGATACGTGGAGAAGTTGCTGGGCGAGGTCTCGAAAATCTACCCGCAGGGGCTGAAGACCGGCGAAAACAAGGTGATCGAGCTCTCGATTGAGGAGTACTACATTCCGCTCGCGACGCCTTCGCGAAGCATGGACGGGAAACCCGGTGAACGGGCCTCGGTTCCGCTGCGGGAAGCGATTGCCGCGAGCCGGAAGCTTCTGATCGTCGGCGATCCGGGAGCGGGCAAGAGCACGTTTCTAAGGCGGGTGGCCTATGAATCGTGCCGGGACTGGAAAGAAAGCGCTCCGCTGCCGGTGCTCATCGGGGCGGCGGCTTTGTCAAAGTACGTCGCGCAGCCGCACGACAAACCGGTACCGGCGGAGGCGTACTCGCCGGAGTGGATCCCGCTGTTTCTGGGCACGCAGTGCGCCGAAAATAATCGCGGATTGGATGCGGACTACTTCCGCGCGCGCTTACAGAGCGGCGGGTGTCAGGTGCTGATCGACGGCATGGATGAGACGCCGGACGAGCCCTCGCGCGAACGGATGGCGACTTTGATTTTTAATGCAGCGGCGGCTTTCGATAAGTGCCGGTTCGTGGTCACGTCGCGGCCCCAGGGGAAGACACCGATCCAGGGGTTCGACGAAGCGCGGATCGACGACTTGGAACCGGAAGCGATCCGCTGGTTCCTGGCGAAGTTGGCGAAGCATCTCTATGAGGATGACGAGAAGAGAGAAAGCGGTTTCCGGATGGCGTTGGAGGCGGCGGTCGACGGGCGGCGGGAGATCCGCAAGATGACGCGGAATCCGGTGATGTTGACGGCGCTTGCGGTGCTGCAGCACA
>VFZQ01000728.1 GCA_016871135.1 Acidobacteriota bacterium
GTGCGGTCGGTGGCTCTCTGGTTGTTTACTACTTGTCTGGATGCGTTAGTCGCCGAACGAGCCGACTTCTTCGTTCTTCTTGTCGGCGGCGGGCTTGGCCGGAGCGATGCCGCCAACCGAACCGAGCGGCACGAAACCGCCTTCGGGCTGCGGCTCCTTCAGCACGTGCTGGCGGTACAACTTCGCCATCTGCGCGTTCTTTGCCGCGTCCTTCATCTTTTCATCGCGCGCCTTCAGCTTCTCTTCGCGGGCGTTCTTGGAGATGCCCAGTTCGTCGAGGTCGTGCTGGCGTTCGCGGTCGACGTCTTCCTGGTTGAGCTTCAGCTTGTGGCTGTTGTCGACCATGTTGACGTTTTTGCCGCCGGCGAAGATCTCGTGGCGGCCGTGCTCGTCGTACCACTTGGTGAGCGATGCCGTCATGTGCATCTTCTCGATGATGTTGCGCCAGCCCACACCGGTGTTGTACGCGCAGAAGCTGATTTCACCTTGCTGCGTGGCGTAGGGGATGATGCACTGTTCGGTACGGCGGAAGTCGTAGTTGAACAGATCCTGAAACCACATGCCGGCGATGAACAGGAAGTTCCAGCGGTCGGCGCGGCGCATTTCGATGTCGGCCTGCGTACGGTCGCCGGTTACCTTGCCGTAGTTCCGGCCGGTGGCCCCGAAGCACTTGTCGAACTTCTGGAGCAGATCGATCAGCCGGAAATTCGACGGCGCTTCGAACGGCTTGTAGTTGCGGAGCAGCGCGAGCGCCACACCGAGGATCGACAGTTTCTTGCCGCGAGCGGCGTCGTTGACCTTGGCGATGTCCTTAGCGAGCTGATCGGCGTTCAGGAACGCGGTCACCGGGCGGGCTTCCTTGGTTTCCTTATCGATCATCAACGCCATGCCGATACCGCAGTTCGGGTGGCAGCCGCAGGAAAGCTGGCCCCACTCGTGCTCCGGTCCGTGAACCAGATCGGCCCAGTCGGAGAACGTCGACATGAACGAGATCGGGAACCAGTCGCGCGTCGGAACGCCGAGGCCGACCTGATTCTTCACATCGTGCGCCAGGTGCGACAGCGTGTAGCGCTGCGCGGCGCGGCGCTCGGGGGTCACCTCTTCGTCGCGGCCCGTGAACGACACAGGCTGGAACGAGAGGAACGAGATGATCTTCGGATTGTCGAGGGCGAAGCGGACAACCGCGCCGACCTGCTCATTGTTGATGCCGTTGACGATCGTAATAACCGGCACGATATCGACGCCCGCGTTATGCAGGTTCGTGATCGCCTTGAGCTTCACGTCGAACAGGTTGCCGACACGGCGGTGGCTGTTGGCCTCGTTGCCGATGCCGTCGAACTGCAAGTACGCGTAGCGCAGACCGGCTTCGGCGGCTTGCTTACAGAACTCGGGGCTCTTGGCGAATTCGATACCGTTGGTCGCGGCCTGCACCGAGTTGTAGCCGACCTTGCGCGAATAGCGGACCGCGTCCAGGAAGTAGGGCGACAGCGTCGGCTCGCCGCCGGAGAACTGCACCGACATCTGGCGGCGCGGCTTGATGCTGATGGCGTTGTCGAGCATCGTCTTGATGTCTTGCCAGCTCAGTTCGTGGACGAAACCGACCTGGTTGGCGTCCATGAAGCAGGGGTCGCACATCATGTTGCAGCGGTTGGTGAGGTCGATCGTGAGGACCGAGCCGCGGCCGTGGGTAACGGTCGAAGAACCGTGGTTGTGGAGCTTTTCGTCGTTGTGCGCACGAATGTCGCGGCCGGGGAAAACGTCTTCGAGGTGCTGCGAGAAGGCCGGGTCGATCGACATCAAGTCTTCGAACTTGCCGTGGATCGGGCACTCCTTCTCCATGACGATCTTGCCGTCTTTCTCGACGATCATGGCCTTGATTTCGCCACGCTTCTCGTTGAGGAGAACTTCAACCGGCACATCGCCGTTAACAACTTTGTTGCGAAGCTCCGGGATGCACTTGGGGCAAAGCGAGTCGGTCTGGCGCGGCCAGCCGAGCTTCGGCTTTTCTTTCTCGTAGCTCTTCAGGAGAGGCTTATCGGACCATTTCGGGGTAAACGAAGGGTTCGGGCTGATGCGATTCAGCTTCTCGAACACCTGCCAGGCGATTTCCGCGGTGACCGTGACGGCTTTTTCTGCGTACTTGATCGGCTTGTGCATGTTTTGGATGGGATCCGTTAGGTGGATTAGACTGCCTCCGTGAACACACGAGGGGCAGAGGTACCAGTTTAGGGGTAGTCCACCTTAGAACCAAGTGAAGTGCATCGAATGGGGATTTCTGAGGCTGAACGGGGATTGGGAGGGTTGAACGGGAGGGCGGTTTTGTGTGGAATCAACGGTTTAGGGGCCGGTGACCCGGCCCCTGGTTCGGTTTAACGGCGGCCTTTGAAGTAGAGCAGAGCGGCGGCGCCGAGGGTGAGAGCGAAGGTGGACGGTTCGGGGACGTTACCGGCCGTCGTCACGTCGCCGTTGACCGTGAAGACAAACGTACGGTCAGTTACGTTGCCCCAAGCAGTGCCGCCGTCGGCGGAAAAGAAGGCAGATGGCGTAACATCCGCGCCGGCGAGACCAGCTACCACAATCGCCGAGGTAGCCAGCCAATTATTGTTGGTGCTCGGGCAAGCGCAGGACAATACCAGCCAGTATTGCGTGGATGCCGCGAGATTCACAGGTGCGCCAGGGGTAAACAGGTAGTTCGCTAGGGGCGCTGCCGACGGCACCGCACTCGAACCTAAAGCTGACAACAACGTTCCGGGCACGCCTCCGTTATTGCTGTAGAGACTTAGACCCACTGCGCCGGAATCCGGGTTTGCATTGTTTACATCCAGCGGCAAGACAACGCTAGTAATGGTGGTGGCGACGGTTGGGCTCAGGAACCCGGCGCCAAGCAAGAGCGTACTGCCCTGCCCGCCGGCGTTGTTGGTGCCCCCCGTATTGGCGACAATGACAGCCGCGCTGCTTGCCGAAGGCATAAATGCAAGGGCTAGCCCGAGGGCCGCCCAACGATAGTGGTGATACATGATATTGTCCTCCAAGAACTAAACCGGTATGGGAGCTGTTGGCCCGCGAAACAACCGGATCGCCCCAGTTTGTGCGCATTCCGCGGAAAAACTTGTAAGGAAGTTGTAAGCGTTTGGCCACACCTTTCGGGTGGTGGC
>VFZQ01000729.1 GCA_016871135.1 Acidobacteriota bacterium
GATCGCAGGAGATCCTGGCGAGCCCGTGGGCGTTTACAAAGTGCGGACAATCGGGCCGGGAGATTTCGAACCTCCTGCCGCACTTTCAAAAGGTCGTCGATCACGTGACTTTCGTGCGCTCAATGACAACGGACCGCATCGACCATTCGACAGCGCAATTCACGTTCGTCACGGGTCGCGGTTTTACGGGTTTCCCGACGATCGGCTCCTGGGTGACCTACGCTCTCGGCAGTGAGAATCAGAATCTGCCCGGCTTCGTTGCGTTGGGCGAGGGTGCGTCGATCGGCTCTCGTGCGCATTCGTCGGCATGGCTGCCGCCGGTGTTCACGGGCACGCAGATGCGTCCCGATCCGAAGACGCCGGTGTTCGACATCAGGCGGCCGGAGTCGATCAGTTCCGAACAGCAACAGAAGCTGCTCGGCATGTTGAAGGAGTTGAACGAAGAGCAGCGGCGCCAGCGGCCGATGGACCAGGAACTCGAATCGCGCATCGCGAACTACGAACTCGCCGCGCAGATGCAGGTGGAAGCGTTGCGTGTGGCCGACTTCTCGCAGGAGTCCGAAGCGACCAAGAAGTTGTACGGTATCGACGAGAAAGCCTCTGGCCCGTTCGGCAAGCAGTGTCTAATGGCGCGGCGGCTGATCGAAAGCGGCGTGCGATTTGTGCAAGTCTACGGCGGTGGCGGTTGGGACACGCACTCGAACATCGTCGGGCAACTTCCCGGCCTGTGCCACTACATCGATCAGGGCACGGCCGCGTTGTTGACCGATCTGGAGCAGCGCGGAATGTTGAAAGATACCCTGGTCGTCTGGTCCGGCGAGTTCGGCCGGCTGCCGACTATCGAAGCGCGCAGCGCGGCCCCGGGTCGCGATCACAATCCATACGGCTTCGGCATGTGGATGGCGGGTGCGGGAATCAAGCCGGGTATCGACCTCGGCCAGACTGATGAGCTCGGCTACGCGGTGGCGGGCGACAAAACCGGACACGCCGACATTCACGCGACGATTCAGCACTTGCTCGGTATCGACTATCAGAAGAACACGTACTTCCGCGAGGGACGCGACGAATCGCTCGTGGGTGTGAATCCGGCGCGGGTGCTCAAGGAGATTCTGGCATGATGAACCGGCGTCAGATGTTATCGCTCGCGGCGGGCGCGGGAGTGCTGACCAGCGCTCCCGTGAAACGGCAGAGTGGAACGAAAATCAAGATTGGCCTGAACGCGTACTCGTTCAACCGGCCGCTCATGGCTGGCAAGATGACGGTCAACGATGTCATCACCTACTGCGCGAAAAACAGCATCGACGGCGTCGACATGACCGGCTACTATTTCCCTGGTTATCCGAAAGTGCCGAGCGACGCCGCGATCCGCGACTTGAAGCGCAAGGCGTTTCAGAACGGCGTGACGATCAGCGGCACGGGTGTGCGCAATGACTTTGCGTTAACCGATGAGTCGAGCCGGCGCGGGCATGTGCAATTGGTGAAGGACTGGATCGACGTAGCCGAGAAGCTCGGCTCCGATATGGTTCGCGTCTTTGCCGGTAAGGAAGTGCCGAAGGGGTTCACGTTCGAGCAGGGTTTGAAGTGGATGGTGCCGCTGTTTCAGGAGTGCGCCGACTACGGCGCCAAGCGCGGCGTGCTGGTGGGATTGCAACATCACGACGATTTCGTGAAGACGGCCGATGAGACGATCCGCATTGTGGATGCGGTGAATCATGAGTGGTTTACCGTGATCCTCGATGTCGGCAGCTTGCGGCAGGGCGATCCCTACGAAGAGATCGAACGGTTGCTGCCGTACGCGTCGAATTGGCAGATCAAGGAACACGTATGGTACGGCACGAAGAAGGTGGAGATCGATCTGCCGCGCGTGCGGCGAATCATCGACAAGGTCGGCTACCGGGGATTCACACCGATCGAAGCGCTGGGTGAAGGCGATCCGGAAACGATCGTCACCGCGTTCTTGCGGAAAGTGCGCGCGGCGTTTTCGTAGGCGCGGCGCTCAGTTGGGCATAGAGCGAATCGAATAATGCAAAGCCGTCTTCGAGGCGTTTGGCGTCGGAGTCGTGGCGTGCGGCGATGCCGTCGATCATCATGGCGAGCCCTGGCGTCTCGGGACGGCGGAACTTGTCGTCTTTGCAGTCGATGTCGTGAACCATTTCGGCGATAGCGCACAGGGCCGCGTCGTTGACGCCGATGGTGTTCAGGACAACTTCGAATGCGCACTTGTCGCCCTGGTGGGTGAACTCGCCTTCGTACATGTCAAAGCGGACTTCTCCCGCTTTGTGCGTGTAGGAGGCCGGCTCGACGAAGCGGAACTTGCAGGTCTCGCCGATGAAGCGCCGCACGAGCCAGGCGGTGGCGATGCGGTCTACTTTCACGCCCCGGCGAGTTACCCAGACGGCGTTGCGCAACGCGAGCGTGCCGCGCGAAGGCGCGGTTCCGGATGGCTTGTAGAGCAGGTTCCTCAATGTAGTCATGATCGAATCGATCTCCTCTTTTCGTGGCGAACCGAAATAGGCCGCGCGGTCCAAGTCTTCGGATGTTCGGGCCAGCCTTTTCCAGTCCGCCATCAATTTCGCCCGCACGCCGGGCGAGGATCTTACAGTGAGCCGCCGCGCGCGGCGGAGCAGTGCCGATGCCCCGCGGAACAGTTCTTCATACGCCGTCAAATGTAACGCGGCGAAGCCCTCTCGCACGGCGGCATCATCGAGCCCGGCGACGAGCCCGGCTCGAAAGATCCACGCGGCCCCGCCCTGGGATTCGATCTCGCGGTGCAGCCAGTGGAGGTCCTCGACAAGTTCGGCGCGGTCCGGCAGCAGGTACGACGAGTTCTTCACCGGCAGCGCACCGAGCTTGCGCAGACGCCGCAACACCATCGCGCGCAGATACAGCGGCTTGGGAGGGAGGTGGTGCAGCAGAAGTAGCCACGTTGACTGGGTATCACTCATGTGCTATTACACACTATAGCAGTTGCTATATGACACGTACAATCCTTCTCGAAGAAATCCAGGCTGCCGCGAAGCGTACGCTGCGCAGGCCTCTTTTCGCCCTCGCGGCGGCGGGCGCGCTGGCGGCGGGGATTGGCGTGAACGTGGCCGCATTCAGCGTCGCGAACACGGTGCTTCTGAGGGAGCTTCCCTACCGCGA
>VFZQ01000730.1 GCA_016871135.1 Acidobacteriota bacterium
CGACATCGGCCGATCACACGTTCTATTCCAAGAAGGTGATTTTTTCGACCGGCTACTATGACATTCCGAACAAGCTGAATGTGCCCGGCGAGGAACTCGACAAGGTCATTCACTATTACAAAGAGCCGCATCCCTATTACGGCCACGACGTGCTGGTCGTCGGCGCGAAAAATTCGGCGGCGATCGCGGCACTGGAGTTGTGGTGGACCGGCGCGCGCGTGACGATGGTGCATCGCGGGACCGAGATTCACAAGCATGTGAAGTATTGGATCAAGCCAAACATCGAGAACCGAATCAAGAACGGCGAAATCAGAGCGTACTTCGAATCGAACGTGGTGGCGATCCGGGCGGGCGAAGTCGACCTGCGAACGCCTGATGGCCTTAAAACAATCAAGAACGATTTTGTTTTTGCGATGACGGGCTACCGGCCGGACTTCGAGTTCCTGGCGCGGCACGGCATTACATTGGAACCGTCGACGAACAAACCAAAGACGAATCCGGATACCTTCGAAAGCGCCGCTCCCGGAATCTACCTCGCCGGTGTCATCGTCGCCGGCGTGCATACCAATGAGATCTTCATCGAGAACGGGAGATTTCACGGAAAATCGATCGCGGCGGACATAGCGGCGAAGTTAGGGGCCTGATGCTGCGCGTCACCCATCTCGATTTCGGACGGGAGATGCGCGGCGGGCAGTATCAGGTACTCGGTCTGTTCGAAGAACTGAAACGGCTCGGCGTCGAGCAGCGGTTGCTCGGCCCGCATGGCGAACCGTTTGCGGTGCGAAAGGTCCGAGAAGGCCTTGTTCATGCGCACGACGCGAAGTCGCACACGTGGGCCGCGGTGGCGGCGAACGGACCGCTCATCGTCAGCCGGCGCGTGGCGTTTCCGGTCAAGCGGACATGGCTTAGCCGCTGGAAATACCGGCAGCCCGCGCTCTTCATCGCGGTGTCGAAATACGTCGCTTCGAAATTGATCGAGTCCGGAGTGCCGACTTCGAAGATCGCGGTTGTTTATGACGGCGTTCCCGCGCTTGCCCCATCAACACGCACCGGTCCGCTGATCGCGCCGCGCACCGAAGATCCGATGAAGGGTTCGGATCTGATCCGCGCGGCCGGCGCGGGAATTGAGTTTGTCGACGACTTGCGCGAGGCGCTTCGAACGGCAAGCGGGCTGGTCTACATCACGCGCGAAGAGGGACTCGGTTCGGCGGCGTTGTTGGCGATGAGCGCGGGTGTTCCCGTCGTCGCGAGCCGCGTCGGCGGGCTGCCGGAAATCGTTGAGCACGAGCGAACGGGTTTGCTTGTCGACAACGATCCGCATGCAATCGCCGCTGCCGCTGGGCGGCTTCGAACCGATGATGCCGCCGAATGGACCGCGCGGGGAAGGGAACTCGTGCACGGCAAGTTTCTGATGTCACACACCGCGGCCGCGACGCTCGCGCTGTATCGAACGGTGATCTAATCGAATGATGAATCGCCGCCAGTTTCTCGCGGCCGCCGGCGCCGCGGCCTTGGCGCAGCCCAAGCGGCCGAATGTGCTTTTCATTCCGATCGACGACCTGAACGATTGGGTCGAGGATTTCGGCGGACATGCGCAAACAGTGACGCCGAACATTCATAAGCTCGCGAGGAAGAGCCTGCGCTTTCAGAACGCCTATTGTCAGGCGCCGATGTGCAATCCGTCGCGCGCGAGCCTGCTTTCCGGTCTGCGGCCGTCGACATCGGGCGTCTACGCGAACGATCACACATGGCGCGACGCTTTGCCAAACGCCGAGACCTTGACCGAGTACTTCATGCGGCACGGCTATCGGGTGGAGGCCGCGGGCAAGATCTTCCACAGCAAACAGACCGACTTCGGCGCGTTCCATGCGTACGGCAAAGTCGCGGATCCCGATCAGGGAGAAGGCAAGAAGAAAGACAAGTTCGACTTCGGGCCGATCGACTTTCCCGATGAGCAGATGCCGGACTATCAGACCGCCTCGTATGGAGTCGAGTTCTTGAAGCGAGAGCACAAACAGCCCTTCTTCCTCGCAATCGGCTTGATCAAGCCGCACCTCGCATGGAACGTGCCGAAGAAGCACTTCGACAAATTCGCAAGCATGGATGTAAAGCTGCCGCCGTATTTGGCCAATGATCTTGACGACGTCCCGAAGTCGGCGATCCGGCAGCAAGCGGTCAAGACGCACAAGTCGATCACCGGCAAAGGGCGCTGGCAAGCGGCGGTGGCGGCGTATCTTGCTTGCATCAACTACGCCGACGAGCAGGCAGGCCGCGTGCTCGATGCGTTGGAGAAGAGTCTATATCGCGACAACACGATCGTCGTTTTGTGGGGCGATCATGGCTGGCATCTCGGCGAGAAGGATCACTGGCAGAAATTCACGCTTTGGGAGAGATCGTGCCGCGCGCCGCTGATTGTGCATGTCCCGAACATGAAGTCCGCGGGGCGCGATTGCCGCCGCGTCGTCGAGTTCCTGGACCTGTATCCGACGCTTGTCGATCTCTGCGGATTGCCGAAGAAGACCGGTCTTGAGGGCGTGTCGCTGCGGCCGTTGATCGACAATCCGGAAGCGTCGTGGGATCGCGCCGCGATCACGTCGAACGGCGCGGACAAGATCACCGTTCGCACGGCGAAGTGGCGGTACTCACGCTACCCCGATGGCGAAGAGTTGTACGACGAAGTCAACGATCCGAACGAGTGGAACAATCTCGCCGCAAAGCCGGAGTTTGCCGCTGTGAAGAAGGAACTCGCCGCGTTTCTGCCGGCGAAGATCAACACCAACGTTCCACGCAGTTGGGATGAGCTGAGCGTCGCCGAGAAGCAAAAGTATCGGCGCGCGGCGATGCGGAAAGCATGAGAGGATCGAGATAATCATGACCGTCACTCGCCGCGCGGCACTTGCCGCGCCGTTTCTCAATCTCCGCGCGCAGAACAAACAGGACAAGCCGAACATCTTGTGGATCCTCGGCGATGACCTCGGACCGCAACTCGGCTGCTACGGTCACAAGCTGGTTTCGACGCCGAATGTCGATCGCATCGCGGCCGAAGGCGCGCGTTTCACGCACTGCTTCACGACCGCGCCGGTTTGCTCGCCGAGCCGCTCGGGGTGGAATACCGGCGTTTATCAAACGACGACCGGCGCGCAC
>VFZQ01000731.1 GCA_016871135.1 Acidobacteriota bacterium
AGACTGCCGCAACCTCGGCGTCCTCTCGCACTTCAACTCGACCGCGTCGATCCTCACCGGACAGTGGCAGCGCGTCGATGACTTCGGTTTTCAACCGCCCGCGTCACCGACGATCTTCGAGAGCTTTCGGGCGCAGCGAAGGGTCAGCCCCGCCGAGACCTGGGCTATCTGCACCAACAAGAGTTTCGCCAGCATCGCGCCCAATACCAATGTTGTCCTGCCGAAGCAGCTTCTTCTCGAAGCGGTGAAGGATGTTGTGTCGAAGGGCGGAGAGCTTGGTGTCGCGGATCGCTCGAACGTGCAGCGCCGGCTCGAAACGATATTGCAGGAAGGCTACGAAGGGGTCGGCTGGACCATTTTCAAGGGAGGACGACAGCTCGACAGGAAGGTCCGCGACACGCTGACACACGCGCTGGTCGAATACATTCACGGTCCCGAAGCGCCAACGTCGGGCGACGAACTGACCTTCTTCATCACGCGCGAAGTGATGCGGGAGTTCGCGCCGCAACTCATTCTTGTCAATTTCTGGGACATGGATGTCGCTCACTGGGGATCGTATTCGCTCTACCTCCAAGCCGTCACGCGCACCGACCGGCTTGTCGGTATGCTCTGGGACGAAGTCCGCGAAAACAGCGCCTACAAGGAGAAGACCACCGTACTTGTTCTGCCCGAACTTGGCCGCGATGGCGACATCAACGCCGCGAATGGTTTCCTCAACCACCGCTCCGGTGACGCGTCCTGTCGCAACATGTGGATGCTGGCACTTGGCGCCGGCGTCGACAAAGGCGAGACTGAGCGTCCGATCGCGCATGTCGACATCGCCGCCACCGCGGCTAAACTCCTTGGCGTGAAGTTCGACGCCGCCGGCAAGCCGATTCCCGAGATCGTCTAGATGATTTCGCCCGTCCTCCAAGCGCTCATCGACAAGGGTCTCTTCGATCGCATTCCGGCGACGTTTTCGACCTTCTTCTTCGATCAGATCAAGGACTACGAGTCGCTTTTCCCGGCCGAACGCAACTACTTTGAACGGCTCTTCACCCTGATCGATAAGTTGCCGAAGGACGAGTTCGACGAACTGTTCGTCCCGCTGCGAAGGGCCGAAGTGACGATGGGCGTCAACGAAAAAAATTGGCCGCGCCGGACCTTCACGCTCGATCAGGTCGACTTCCTCAATCGCAATCCGCACTATCCCGCCTGGCGCGCCGAAGTCACCAAGGTCTTTTCCCGGCTTGACCCAGTCCTCGAAGAAGATGTTCGACGGCGCGGCCGGCCTCGCGTCTCCGTCGTGTTGTCGCCGAGCGATCTTCCCGTTGGCCCGGACCGCCTCTGGACCAAGCTGCAGGGCCGCCGCGTGTCCCTCACCGAACCTCTCGATCCCGCCAAGCACATCGTGCCTTTGTTGAGCGCCGGCACGCCAGCGCCCTATGACCGGTGGCTGATTCAAGCCGCCTCCGATATCGCAGCGCCTCCCGGCGTCGTCTCGCTCGACTACGATGCGCTTGCCGCTTATCGGCAGCGCCTGATGAGCGACGTGCAGCAGACCGTCGAGAAGGAGCAGATTCGCGGCCCGCGCGAACTTGGCGCGCGTTTGAAGCAGATGAAGCTTTTGACGAGTGAGGGCGCGCTCGCGCGCGATCCGGCGCTTGCCGAATTTACTCGCGCCGTTCTGCTGGCGGGCAATGGCACGCTGCTGATCAACAACACCTTCGTCGAATGGGCCGCCGTTCAAGCGGTGCGGCGTGCGCGGCCGTCGTGCGTCGTCTCGTCGTTTGGCATTCGCAACAAGATGAAGCCCTTCTCGTCGCTGCTCATCTACGCCGATCAGGACAAGTCGAATGTGATCCCGACGCAGGTCGATACGCTTGGCACCTACGTCGATCTCGAGATGTTCTATCTCTACATCTGGCAGGAGTTCGAGAAGTACGCGGAGTATGTCCGCAATACGGTGCACGTGTTCGCGGCCGCGGCGATGGACGAAATACTCGTCATAGCGCCGCGCGATTTCACCACGCCCGCGAAACTCGACCCCGCCGCGCTGGCGCCCAAACTCCAAGAGTGGATGTTGTGGTAACTCGCCGGCGGATCCTCGCTCTACCACTCGCTTTCGCGGCGCCTTCGAACTCACAACCTGCGATCCGTTATAAGAACGATCCGCCCTATGAACCCTACCGTGGCCTGATCGCATCGGGCTCCGATGTCTTCGGCGCTGGTCCTCCGATGCCGCCGCTGCCGGCGCCGCCGGCGGGCGATCGCTTCGCCGACATTACTGGCGCTGTTCTCGACGACGAGCAACTCTCTCGCGGCATTCCCTACTGGCTCGCGCGTCTGGATCCATCGACGGGGATCGACATCTTTGGTAACAACGGCATCGCGGTGGGCGATATCGACAATGACGGCGTTGATGAAATCTACGTCTGCCAACCCGGCGGTCTTCCCAACAGACTGTTCCGCTTCAACGGAACGAAACTCATCGACATCGCGAAATCGAGCGGCGCCGATGTTGTCGACGACACGTCTTGCGCCCTCTTCCTCGACACGCGTAACTCCGGATTGCAAGACCTCATCGTGCTCCGCTCGAGTGGGCCGCTGCTATTTCTAAACGATGGCCGCGGCAAGTTCACGCTGCAGCCCGATGCGTTTCGCTTCGCCAACGCGCCACAAGGCGGTTTCACCGGCATGGCCGCGGCCGACTACGATCGAGACGGGCGCGTCGACATTTACATGTGCTGCTACAGCTTTTTCCAAAGCGAAGCGCAGTTCCGTTATCCCGTCCCCTACTTCGACGCGCGCAATGGCCCGCCGAATTTTCTATTCCGCAATACCGGCACACACTTCGAGGACGTGACCGCGCAGGTGGGCCTCCATCAAAACAACGACCGCTACAGTTTCGCGCCCGCCTGGGCCGACTACGACAACTCCGGCTTCCCCAGCCTCTACGTCGCCAACGATTTCGGCCGCAACAATCTCTACAAGAACGAAAACGGACGCTTCCGCGATGTCGCCGCCGAAGCGGGTGTTGAAGACATCGGCCCGGGTATGAGCGCCTGCTGGTTCGACGGTTCCGGCACCGACCGCCCCGATCTCTACGTCGCGAATATGTGGACCGCGGCGGGCCAGGCGGTGGTTCGCCACAAAGCGTTCCCG
>VFZQ01000732.1 GCA_016871135.1 Acidobacteriota bacterium
CGCCGGCTGCGTTCGAAAACACGTTACCGCCGCCTTCGAAAAACTTTTCAGGCGGACGATTTCCAGAAACGTGTGTAGTTGATCGAGATCCACGGCTGATCTACGCGATTGTAACGCAGCTACTCGGATTGCGAAGTGGGGTATGGCCGTGATACAGCTATTACAGCTTCTTAACTACCGGAGAATCAGCATGCTTCGACTAGGCCTGGCGATCGTCGCCTTCAACTGCGGCGTCTTCGCCCAAACCGCCGGGACCGGCACATTCGTGGGCACCGTCACCGACTCCTCCGGCGCAATCCTCGCCGGAGCGAAAGTCTCGGTCGTCAACGCCGACACCGCCTTCGTCTCCGAGGCGATGACCAACGCGGAAGGCGCATATTACGTCCCGTACCTCGCTTCGGGCAACTACCGTATCACCGTTGAGGCCGCTGGTTTCAAGAAGTATCTGCGCGAAGGAATTCCGTTGCGCTCCGGCGACATCCCGCGCATCGACGTGCGCCTGGAAATCGGCGCCGTCACCGAGAGCATTAAAGTCGAAGGCGGCGCGCCGCTGCTTGAAACCGAAACCGCCGCCGCCGGCGCGGTCCTCGATGGCGAGACGCTGCTCAAGATTCCCGTCAGCCAAAAGCGTGCGATTCGCATGTTGTTCTACTATCCCGGCACCGGTTCGATCAACGGCTTCCACGTGCTCGGACAACGCTCCCGCGCGATGGGCTATCAAGTCGACGGCATCAACGGCAAGGAGCCCGGCATCGGCAATATCGGCGGTACCAACGAGCAGATCTCGACAACGCAAGACGCTTTCCAGGAGGTGAAGGTCCACACCACGGGCGTCCCAGCCGAACATGGCCACTCAGCCGGCGGCCTCATGTCGATCGTATTCAAGAGCGGCACCAATCAACTGCATTTCTCCGCCGAAGACCGCCTCATCACCAAGCAGATGATTCACCGCCAGTATCTTGAGCAACTACCGCGTACCAACCCCTTCACCTATCACGAAACCACCTTTCTCGCTCACGGTCCCGTCAAGATTCCGAAACTCTACGACGGCACGAACAAGACGTTCTGGCTAACCGGTTGGGAACAACACTTTGAAAACGCCGGTACTTCGAGCGCCCAGATCACGGTTCCTTCCGAAGCCATGTACAACGGCGACTTCTCCTTCGGCGGACAGACCTCGCCTCGCCCGTTACCCATCTTCAACCCCTTTACTACCCGGCAAACCGGCTCAACTTACGTCCGCGATCCGTTTCCGAACAATCAAATCCCCCGCAGTCTCTTCGATCCGGCGGTCACAAATTTCTTGAACCGCAAACCCCTTGCCGCCGCCAACTCCGCCGGTACTCCCACCGCCACAGGGCCGATCTTGAATCTCGTTCAGAACCAGATCAAGAAAATCCGCCGCATTCGCTGGGACGAAAAGATCGATCACCAGTTCAACGCCAATCACAAGATTTTCGGGCGGTATTCGCACGCCGCGCACCGCGCTTGGAAGGGCGATCATCAAGCCCAGTTCGACAACTGGCGCGATATCGATCCCAACGCACAGCCCGCGCCCGTCGATCACATCAATCTCGCCTTCTCCGACATGTTGATCCTCTCACCCACGATGAGCAACGAGTTCCGTGCCGGTTTCAATCGCCGAGCGCGCTACGAAACCGCGCTCACCGCGAATCAGGACTGGGCCAAACAACTCGGCATTCCCAACGTCAGCGGCGCGACGTTTCCAAATTTCAACATTGGATTCGGCATCGGCGCTTTGCCGAGTTTTCAAAACGTCGGCGAGGACTTCACCTTCCAAGACAACTTCACCTGGACCAACGGAAAGCACACCTGGAAAATGGGTTACGAACTGATCCGCACCCGCTACAACGGTACCGTCGGCGCGCTCCCCAGCGGCACATACAACTTCACCGGAACCAACGCGCCGTTCACTCCGAACACCGGCAACGGTTTCGCGAACTTCCTGCTCGGCACCGTTGGCAGCGCGACGTACACACAGGAGCGGGCGAGTTGGCTGCCCCGCTGGTGGTCGCATCAGTGGTACATCCAAAACGATTGGAAGCCGGTCCGGGGATTGACGCTCAACCTCGGCGTGCGCTGGTCGTATGAGTCGCCGTTCCAGACCAAGTACGGACAGCAGTCGCAGTTCGATCCCACCGCGCGCGATCCTATCAGCGGCCGCACCGGCGCGATTCTTCATCCGAAAGGAGGCCTCGCCCGCGGCGACAAGAACAACTTTGCCCCGCGGCTCGGCCTGGCGTGGAACTTCCATCCCAAGATGGTCTTCCGCAGCTCCTTTGGTATTGTGCATCAGGACATCTTCGCCACCGCGACGAACATCATGTTCCAGGAGTATCTCGCAACAGCCACCATTGCCGCGCCCGTCGGCGATCCTCAGCATGTCTTCCGCCTTTCGCAGGGCCCGCCTACGTTCCAATTCAACGTCCAGCCCGACGGCTCGGTGCCATTCGTTGGCCAGAACTTCGGCGGACGCGCCGCGGCTTGGTATGACCCCGGAATGCGCATGCCCTACATCATGAGCTGGTCCGGCGGCTTGCAATGGAACTTCGCGAAGAACTGGGTCGCCGAGGCGCAGTATCAAGGCCAGTCCGGTGTCGGGCTCATCAACAACTGGGACATAAACGTCCTTCCGCTCGATATCTCGAGCGATCGCGCCACGCTCGATCAAATCTTCCAGAATCAGCAAAACTTCAAACCCTACACCCAATTCGGGAACGTAAACTTGTTCTCAAATTTCGGACACAACTCCTATCACGCCGGGACATTTCGAATCGAGAAACGTTTTGATCGCGGCTTGAGTTTTAATACGTTCTACACATGGTCGAAGACGATCACCGAAACGGAAGGCGAGACAGGTGACAACGGCATCACCTTCTACAACCGCCGTTTGGAAAAGGCGCGCGCCAACTACGACCTCACTCACCGCATGGTTGGCGTGCTCTCCTGGGAGTTGCCGTTCGGCCGCGGCCGCAAATTCCTCTCCAACGCCGGTTGGGTCAATCACGCCATCGGCGGTTGGGAGTTGACGATGACGCAGACGCTGCAATCCGGCCCGCCATTCACGGTCGGCATGGGTGGCAGCCCCAATCGCTATCTCGCGGGCGAGCAGCGGCCAA
>VFZQ01000733.1 GCA_016871135.1 Acidobacteriota bacterium
CGATTCGCGCGCCCCGCGCCGCCAAGCCCATTGCCAGGCGTTTACCTATACCCCGGCCCCCTCCTGTAATCAGGATGTTCTTCCCGGCCAGTTGTTGTTGTTCCAAACTTCTATTTTAGCTGGCCTTGGCCGCTACAAGTTTTCCCGCCGCGATTGTCTCGTCCGGATGCAGAATCACTTCGTCGCCTTCGCGCAGTCCATCGACGATCTCCGAGGCCAGCGCACTGCGATGACCCACTTTCACTTTGCGCAACTGGGCCTGTCCGCCTTCAACAACGTACACAGCAAACCCATCGCCGCTGCGGAACAGCGCATTCGACTCGATCTGCACAACGCGATCGCTCTCCCACAACACAAACGCCGCTTCCACGCGATAACCGTCGCCCAGCGCCTTCCAGTCGTTCTCGGGTGAAGCGATGTCGGCCACTACACGCACACGCTGCTCCTCAACACCGAGCGCCGAAACCTTGGTGAAGCCGCCCGGTTCGATCATGCGTACGCGCGCTTCCAAGGTCCGCTCGCCGCCCCATCGCGTCAGCAATACGCGCGTACCAGGCGTGATTTTTACTGCATCGGCCGAGAGCAATTCGACGACGATCTCCAATGCGTTCGCATTGCCGATTTCGATGAGCGGTTCGCCCATTGCAACGGCTCCCTCGCTGTCGCGCAGAACCCGAATCACGCGCCCGCTTGCCGGCGCCGCGATTGAAACGAGAGCGCTAGCGGCCTGGGCGCCCGGACCGCTCAGTGCCTCGCGCGCCACCGCGATCTCGGCGCGGACCGCGTCGCGCGACGAACGCGCTTCACTCACCGCTTTTTCGGCCGCCGCCACCGCCGCTTCGGCGCGTCGAAACTGCGTCAAGGTCTGATCGAGCCGCGACGACGGGATGTCGCCCGACTTCACGAGTCCTTCGTCCCGGACGCGTTCGCGCCGCCAATGTTCCAGATCGACACGCGCGATTTTCACTTGCTCTTCAAGAGTGCGGATGCGCGCTTCGCTCGCAACGCCGGCGGCTTCGGCCGCCTTAACGCGCGCGGCCGACTGGCGCTCCGTACGCGCATCCAGCGCGACGACATGCGGCGGTTCAATGCGCCCCACAACAGCGCCCGAGCCGATCGCATCGCCAGCCTTCCACGGCAGTCTGCGCAAGTATCCGGAAACCGGCGCCGAAATGACATAGCGCGAACGCAGCCTCGTCTTGCCTTCTTCCTCGATCGTCACGCGCAACGGCTTTGCCGCCACGCGCGCCGTCTCCACTGGCACCGGTTGCGGACGCAGTCCGAGCGTGATTCCCGCCGCGAGAATCGCTCCTAACCCAATCACCCAGATCCAGCGTTTCAAGTTCTTATTCTCTCTCGTTTACTCACGCGCTTTCAGGACCTCGACTAGATCGAGGTGGTGAATCTTTCTTCCGACCGACAGCGCCGACAGCAGCGTCGCCACGACAATGGCCAGCGCCGCGAATGCGTACGTCGAAGGCTCGACGATTATCGGCACGCGAAACAACTCCGTCTGCGCCGTCGACGCCATGATGCCCGCTAACGCGCGGCCGAAAACCAGCCCGATCGGAATGGCCGCGAAGATCAACACGGCCAGTTCGCCCAGCAAGATGTATGTCACCTCGCCGCGCGTGTAGCCAAGCACACGCAAGCTTGCCAACTCGCGGCTGCGCTCGCTCAGCGCCACTCGCACCGTGTTGTAGACGACGCCGATCGCGATCGTCGAAGCCAGCAGCGTGTTGAAGAACGCGAAGGTCAACATCTGCGCGGCCAGGGTTTCGTAGAAGCTGGCCAGTGTGCGCGCGCGTGTTCCTGTTCCCGCTACGGCCGGGATTTTCTTCAGCAAGGTGTAGAGGTGATCGACCGACGCGGGATCGGCGGCCAGATACGCGCCCGTCGCGCTGTCGCCCTCGCGCAGAAATCGGTTCAACGAATCGCGCCGCATGTAGGCGGTTACGCCGATGAACTCCGAGACAAGGCCGGTCACGGGGATCTCGCGGATCTCACGCGAGCCGTCGAGCAGTTCGACCGTCATTACGTCGCCACTCCGTACGCCCAGCATCGTGGCAAGATGATCGGTCAGCACGATTCCTTCCGCGGGAAGCTCAACCGGATCCAGATTCGTGTCCAGCAACCGCCGCAACACGCCACTCGATTCGATGCCCTGTATCGCCGCGCGGTAGGTTCGATGCTCGTAGCGTAAGCGGGCCGGCACGCTTCGCACCGGTTCGGCGTACGAAACGCCGGGCAGACTCGTCAGCGAATACAGCGCGCGCCGTGAGACCGGTCCGAAAAACGTGACCGAAATGTCTTCGATCTGCGCGCGCCGCAACTGTGCGAAGACCATGTAGTCGACGGCGTCGCCCCAGAAACCACCCAGGATCAGAATCGACGTCGACATTGCCACGCCCGCGATCGAGAGCAGCGATTTCACGGGCCTCCGCTCGATATTGCGGAAGATCATCCGCGTCGGCTGCGATAGCCAGCGCCCCGGGCCGAATCGCTCGAAGAGGCTGACGCGATAGGACGCGGGCGGCGCCGGCTGCATTGCCACCGCGGGCGATTCCGCCGCGGCGCGAAACACCGCGAACAGCGTTCCCGATGTGCCCGCGATGACACCGAACGCGATCGATGCCAACACGATTTCCGCGCGCACCTCGTAGTGCAGATAGGGGAACTTGTATACGTCCATGTAGAGCGCCGATAACCCACCACCCAGCCACCGGCCGCCCGCGATTCCTAACGCAACACCGATCACTACGATCACCATCGTGAGCTTTACGAAGTGGATCGCTAGACTTGCCGTCGTGTATCCGAACGCTTTCAAAATCGCGATCTGCCCGCGCTGCGTGGCAAGCAACCGGCCAATCACGACGTTGAGCAGAAAGGCCGCCACAGAGAGAAAGATCGCCGGAAACATCGTTGACATCATCGTCAACTGTTTGAACTCTTCGCTCAGGTAGCGATGGGAAACCTGATCCTTGCGGCCGTAGGCGCCGAGCCCGCCATACGGTTTCAAGATCGCGTCGAGTTGCTGCACGGCGTCTTCCACACGCGCGTCGCGGTCGAGGCTGGCGACGACTTCGTTGAACGCGCCCGTCATGTTGTAGGCGCCTTCCAACGCATCGCGATTCATCCAC
>VFZQ01000734.1 GCA_016871135.1 Acidobacteriota bacterium
CTGCGGGACTCAATAGAAATAGCGGCGCCGCGCGACTATCTAGACTGTGGATCAACAAACGCTCTACGCCGAGGTCGAGGCCGAGTACGCCGCCGCATTATCGCGGCTGGCTCGCGCCTACGAAGCCGATGCGGACAAGCGACGAGACCTTCTGCAGGAAATTCATCTTCAGATCTGGCGCAGCCTGGAGCGCTTCGAAGGGCAGTGCTCGCTGCGAACCTGGATCTATCGCGTCGCGCATAACGTCGGCGCATCGCACGTCATCCGAGAGCGCCGAACGTACGCATCGCTGGTCACGCTCGACGAACTCGAAGGCATGGCCTCACCGCCAGTGGCCGATCGCGCAGCCGCGCTCGAAAGACTCGGTGTACTCATCCGTCATTTGAAACCGATCGACCGGCAGGTGATCGTAATGTACCTCGAAGACTTCGACGCCAAGTCGATTGGCGAGGTCGTTGGCCTTTCGCCCGCCAACGTCGCAATGAAGATCCACCGCATCAAGAGCCTGTTGGCAAGGAGGTACTGGAACAATGGCCGATGAATGGAAAGACCTTTGGCAAGGCCAACCACCCGAGGGCGCACGAATCGTCGCCGATGTCTTGCGGAACCGAGCCGCGGAGGCCGCCCGCAAGCGCACAATCGAACGGATTGGCCACACCGTGCGCATCGTCATACTTACCATGATCGCGATCGGCGGCATCTTCGCCGTTGATCGCCCGTTGCAGCGGATTCTCTTCGGAATCACCGCGCTCTGGAATCTGTCTGGACTGATCGGGGTGTGGCACGGACTGCGCCTCGCCGGCGAAGCAGAGCTGGAATCATGTGTCGCATTCTGCCGCGCGGAGTTGCAGCGGCGCCGCCGTTCGCTGGGATCGGCATGGCTGCTGCAAGCCGGACCGGTGTTGCTGTTCATCGCCGCCCTCGCCTATCCGGCTATCGAGCGCCAAGGACTCGTCGTTCGCATGCTTCCCCTGTTCAGCATCGTCGCGCTGTGGCTTGTCATTCTCGCGGTGCAGCGGCATGCGTTGCTGCGCGCCGTCGACCGCGAGATCGAAGAGCTGAAGAACTTGGAGAAAGCCGCCGGCGTTTAGGGGAACAGCGTCTCGCGCGCTTCGTTGGCGACCAGCATGCAACGCCCGTTGTGGCCGCAAGTCGGCACGCGAACGAGTTGATGCTTCGCTCCCAGCTTTGTGATGTAGGCGTGATAGAGTTCGCCACGCTTCAATCGATTCGGCCCCTGTGCCATCGCACCGCACGAGGAATCGAATCCGAACTGCGGCGTCGTGTCGTACTCGCCGAGCAGGTAGATCACGTCACGCCGCAACAGGTTCGACTTCATCGTTTCGTCGGAAAGATCCTTCGCGTAGCCGGTCCGATCCGTCAGCCCGTACTTCCACCTATTAAACGCCGGGCAGCCTTCGGTCGGGCCGGGCCGCGATGCGTCGAGATACAAGAAGCTCGACGGATTCGAGATAACGTACCGAATCGACGCGCCCTTCGGCTCCGCCTTCGACGACGCCGCATAGCGGCTCAAAAACTGTCCACCCGCCGAATGGCCGAACAACACGATGTGCTTCAAGTTCGGGAACTTCTTCTTGTCGGAGAATCGGCGGATCAGTTCGTCGATCACGTCGTAAGTCGTCACCGACGGCTCATCAACACCGGGTCCGCCGCCGCGCCAATCGTCGCCGTTGCAGCGAAATCCGATCTCCCCCTTGTCCAGTTTGTCGTTGCAGGACTCCGTCCCAGCGCCCGCAAACCGCGGCGCGACGATGAGCGTCGTATCGAGCGCGTTGGCCAAATACGCTCCGCCCATCGCGCTCGGGAAGTAGTCGTCGGCATTGCGCGAAGCGCCGTGGATCGAAACAAGCGCGCGTGTGAACTTCGCGTTCGGCGTGTTCAACGGATGCGAGCGATAGAGGCTAACAAAACGTCCTTTGGCCCCCATGGGCAAATGTTCGATCGCGGCGAAATCGGCGGCCGAAGCGACCGCGGCGGCCAGCAAAAGCAGTCTCATCGCAACAGGTCCTCCAATTGAATCTTCGCGTCGGTCTTGGCATCGCGGTACTTCACGATCACGGGGGTGTAGAGCGAAACACCCCACTCCTTGCCAGGGCCGCTGGTCACCGCGCGCGAACCGGCGACAACAACGGCGCCTTCCGGAATTACGAGTGGTTCGTCGTCGGTCGCCTTCAACACCGTGCCGTTGACGAGGTCAGCGACCGGCGTCGAGCGATTCAGGATGGTCCCGGTGCCAAGCACGGCGCGGGTCTTCACCACGGTGCCTTCGTAGACGCCGCAGTTACCGCCGACCAGCACATCGTCCTCAATGACAACGGGCAACGCGCCCACCGGTTCGAGAACTCCGCCTATCTGCACCGCGGCCGACAGATGCACGCGCGCGCCGATCTGCGCGCAGCTTCCAACCAGCGCATGCGAATCGACCATTGTGCCTTCGCCCACATACGCGCCGACGTTGATATACATGGGCGGCATGCAGGTTACACTCTTCGCCACAAAGCAGCCGTCGCGAATCGACGATCCGCCCGGGACGATGCGCACGCCGCTTGACGCGTTGAACTGCTTGACGGGATAGGTGGCCTTGTCGAAAAACGGCTGCCGCGTCGCGTCGATCGACATGTCGACGATCGAGCCCAATCGGAAGCCGAGAAGAATTCCCTTTTTCACCCATGCGTTAACGCGCCATCCGGTCTTGGCCGTCGCGTCGGGCGACGCCGAGCGAATCTCGCCCGCATTCAGCGCAGCCTTGAACTCGGCGAAGAGCCGGAAGTGTTCCTCGCCATACGCGGCGGGTTTGTTGTCGAAAGCGTCTTCGATACGGTTAGCGAGCAGCAACGGCGCCCTCCGCGGCCAGCAGGCCGCACTGATCCAGCACGCCGTCGATCTTCTTCTGATTGGCTTCCGAGGGCGGCACCAAGGGTAATCTCCACACCGGTTCCAGCAGCCCCATGCGCGCCATCGCGTACTTCACGGGTCCGGGATTCGACTCGCAGAAGTTCACTTCCATCAGCGGCAGGTATTGGCGCTGCATCGCGCGCGCGCCGGCGAAGTCGCCGTCCAGCGCCTTCTGCGTCAAGCGAGACATCGGCCCGGGGATTTCGTTCGATACCACCGAG
>VFZQ01000735.1 GCA_016871135.1 Acidobacteriota bacterium
AGTTCAGACGCCCCGCCTGCACAACCACCCGCTTGCCGCCGGGATGCACCGCGAATCGATTCGTTCGCTCGCCCGGCCCCACTTCCAATTTCGTCACACGCTTCGGCTTCTTAGAAACCACATCCCACTCGGTGATCTCGTGCTGCGGCACATCGAGTGTAAAGACCGACCCGCCCAGCACCTGCACTCCGCCGATTGGCGAAACTCCTTCCGGCAGCAGACCCTCTTTCCAACCGTCCGGGGTGCAAACGGCACGGCGCCACAACTGCCCTTCGGCCACCTTCACCGGCGCGCCGCCCAAGCTGGACACTTTCCACAAGCGCGGGCCCGTTCCGTAATAAATCGTCTCGTTGTCCGCTCCCCAGCAGAGATTCGACACCGGCTCGGCAACCGCCGTTACGCCAACCGCCTCGCCGCCGCCCGCGGGAATTGTCTTCAACTCATTCGGCTCCCAGAACGCGATCCGCTTGCCATCCGGTGAAAATGCCGGCACGGCCGGCGCCACGCTACCACCTTGGTGCACGAGCTTCGCATCGCTGCCATCTTCGCGGCGCGTCCAGATCGCCGGCGTCCGTCCCGCGAAACTGATGTAGAGAAACTTGTCTCCCACCGGCGACCACGCCGCCGAGGTCTCCATCATCGTCGACAGCCCGAACCCGCGCACGCGTTTGCCATCCATCGAAAACTCGACCGGGTCCCAGTCGGTGTCGCCGCTCGCGTACGCAATCTGTTTCCCGTCCGGATGCACATCCAAATCGAATATTCGCTGCGAGCCGCGCAGCAGCAAACGCATCGCGCGTGATTGGGTGTCGATCAAATACACCGCCCGCGAACTCTCCATTTCGGAGATGACCACGGCATGCCGGCTGTCGGGCATCCAGGCGAAGTACGCGGCTTTCATAATGAATTCCGGTTCCCCGCCCGCCACTGGCACCAGCCAGACATCGCGCGTGATCGTGCGTACCGCGATCCTCTTCCCATCCGGCGAGTAGCCGTACATTTCCATCGTCCGCTCTGGAAGCCGAACGCTGTCCAGCTTCTTCGGCTCGGCGCCGATAGGCGCACTCATCCATAACGAATCCGGCCGCCGAAATACAACACCCGTGCCATCCGGCGTAAAGTGGACCCCGCCAAAACCCGCGTCATCCAAAACCTTTCGCGGCTCGCCGCCCGCCGCGCTAACGCACCACAACTCTAACCGTCGTGGGAAACAGATTCGATTCCCATCGCGCGACCACGCCGGCTTGCCGCCCACGCCCGTTGCGAGCTGCGTCGGCGCACCGCTGTTCAACGGGCGCACCCACAGTTCGGCGCCCGCGCGCAGGTACGCAATCGACCGCCCGTCGGGCGAGAACAACGGCGCCGAATCCGACTCCGCTTCTGTCAGCAGCGGATAGACTTCCAGAGGGTCCATGCCCGGTTCGCGCCCGCCGAAAATCGCCGCCGCCACAACAATCGCCGCCGCACCAATCAACCAGTACCGCCGCTTCGGTGCGGGTCCGGGCGCCGCCGCGGCCGCTGCTCCCGACACCGACAAATCCGAAAGATGCTCCCGCATCCGCTTCAGATCCCGATGCAGATCCGCCGTCGCACCATACCGCTGCGCCGGTTCCTTCTCCAGGCAACGCTCCACCACCCATCGCACCGGCGCGGGAACAGAAGTAGGCAACGTCGGCGCTTCCTCGGCGATGATCGCCGACATCGTCTGCGGTCCGCTATCGCGCTGAAACGGCTTCGCGCCCGTCAGCAACTCATGCAGCACGATTCCGAAGCTGAACTGATCCGAACGAAAGTCGACGTCCTGCGAACGCGCCTGCTCCGGGCTCATGTAATTCGTCGTGCCGAGAATCGCGCCAACCTCCGAAGCAAACGAAAGCGTAGAATCGGTCGGCTTGATCTGCCGCGTGCCTCGCTTGGCCAATCCGAAGTCGAGAATCTTCGCGCGCCCTTCCGGCGTGACCATGATGTTCTCCGGCTTCAGATCGCGATGCGTAATCCCGCGCGCATGCGGCGCCGCCATGCCATCGGCAATCTGCGCCGCTAGATCGAGCGTGCGCTTCAACGGTACCGCACCGTTGCTCAGCACCGCGCGCAAGTTCTCGCCCTCGACCAGTTCCGAAACGATGTAGTGCAGTCCGTTCGCCTCGCCGACATCGTAAACGGCGACAATGTTCGGATGCTGCAGCGCGCTCGCCGCGCGGGCTTCCTGTTCGAACCGCCCCTTCAACTCCGCCGCCGATCCCTCCGGCAAAAACTTAATCGCCACCACGCGATCGAGCCGCGTATCGGCCGCTTTCCACACTTCGCCCATCCCGCCCGCGCCGATCGGCGCGATCAGCGAATACGGCCCGAATCTCTCTCCCGCGCTCGGCATGAAGTTTCTATGCTACCCCAATAGCGCACAGGCCGCGCCGAAGCGAGTCCGTTGTGCGCGATATCCTCTGAATGATATGGCGTTCGAATTCACAACTTCGTTTCACAAGGAATCGCTCGAAGCCTTTCGCGCCTACAAGCGGTACGCCGAACGCGCCATCGAACAACTGAGCGACGACGACCTGTTTCGCGTCGCAAGCCCCGGCGGCAACTCCATCGCCATCATCGTCAAACACATGACCGGCAACATGCGCTCGCGCTTCACCAACTTCCTCACCGAAGACGGCGAGAAACCCTGGCGAAACCGCGATACGGAATTCGAGGCCCCGCTTTCTACCCGCGAAGCGTTACTACAGGATTGAGAAGACGGCTGGGCCGTCGTCTTTCGCGAACTCGGCGCGCTCACCGATGGCGACATGGACCGCACCGTCACCGTCCGCGGCGATCCCCACTCCGTCATGCAGGCAATCCTGCGCCAGGTCGCGCACTACGCGCAACACGTGGGGCAGATCGTCCTGCTCGCCAAGCAGTACAAAGGCGACGAATGGATCTCCCCCAGCATTCCCAGAGGGCAGTCGGAGGCTTTCAACCGGCGCGTCAAGGCGGGTGAAATCCCCCAACGTTGACGATATACTACCTCTCACTATGCGCCCAGTCCTCATCCTCACCCTCGCGCTCACCGCCTTCGCTCAGCCCAAGCCGAAGCTCTACAACACCGCCAAGCAAAAGCTGCTCGACGGCAAACAGGTCTTCAGCTTCACCCA
>VFZQ01000736.1 GCA_016871135.1 Acidobacteriota bacterium
AATTGTCTCGTTGGACACTCCGCGCGCGATATCGTTGGTGCCGGCAAGGAGCAGCATCGCCGCGGGTTTGTTGGCAATCACATCGGCTTGCATGCGGCCGAGCATCTCGCCGGTGATCTGTCCGCTGATGCCGCGGTTGACGAAATCCTTGCCCGGGAAATATTCGTTCAGACGCCAACCGTCGGTGATCGAATCGCCGAAGAACAAGACGCGGTCCTTCGTCGCGGCGGCTTGCGTGCGATTCGCTTCGGCGTAGCGCCGCAGATTGTCGCGGTCGGCGCCGCGCAGCTGTGTTTCTGTCTGTTCGAGCCGTGCGCGAAAGTCGACTTCCAGCCGCTCTATCGCGTCGCGCAATTCGGTGAACTGCTGCTTGCCGGCCGGCGTGAATGGATAGGGTTTTGGAAGTCCGTCGGCCAGCGCGAGGTAGGCGCGCGTGTCGGTCAGCAGCGTGTAGGCGGTAGAGATCGACGGCCTGCCGGCGCGGCGGATGGCCGTGTCATCCTGCTTCAGGTTTTCGAGAATCGGCGCGGCCGCGCGAGCGAGTCCCGGCGCGGTTACCGATGTCGATTGCGCCAATTGATTGACGCGCTCCGACAACGACAAATACTGGGGCGCCGTTAACAGCGCCGGCTGTGCCGCAAGCGCCGCTGAGATCGCAAAATACAGTTTGATCATTTTTTCAGTCCCACGACCGGAGGTTCCACTTTATCCAATTGGAAGGTCACGTTGCCGATGTGGATGCGCATGCGCACCTGCACTTGCACCGGGATGCGGCGCTCGTCGTCGCTGATCCAGATCAACAAACGGGCGCTGCGCTTGAACAAGACTTCGTTGAACAAAAACGCCTCGTAACGAATGGTCTGAAATTGTCCGAGCTTGGTCGAGACCCGTTCGCGCTCCTGGCCGTCGATACGCGCCATGACGAATTTTTTCCCGTCACTGATTGGCAGCGTTGCCGACTGGCCCGGTCCCAGTGTTCGCAGCGAGCGCAGCTTTGCAAGCGCTGCCAGGACGTCGTGCACGCACGGCGGCACATCAAGATTCTGCTCCAAGACCACCTTGTTTTTCAGCAGATCGCGCTCGAGGTAGTGCGACTTTGTTCCATTCCATCGCACCAGCGTGTCTCGCTTTCGGTCGCCTTCCTCGGCCTGAAGGCGCGTCTCGGTCGCGCAAAGTTCGTGTGATCCCCGAGCGTCGTAAATATCATTGACCTTGAAGAGGCGCGAGACCAGACCGGTTGATCGCAGCGCGAGTTGGCCCGTGAATCCGCCGGCGCCTTGTTCCCAGGTGAGATCGGTTCGGCCCGCCGTGATCAGCCGCCATTCGACGTCGAAGGAGAACTTCTCGGAGGTCTGGGCGCCGAGCGCCGCCGAAGCCAGCGCCAATGTCACCAAAAAACGCATGAACGTTTGAGTGTGGCAGACATCCGGTGTGCTTCGCAAATCACCTCGAATACAGCTATGCTGGTGAACACCTATGCAGCGTTGGATCGTCGTCTTCGCGGCGCTCATTTGCCAGGCCGCCGCAAGCCCCGCCGTGTTTCGAGTACAGCTTGGCGAAGGAGTGTCCGAAGGCCCGGTCAGCGGCCGCGTGATTGTTCTCATCGAGAAAGGGCTTTCGAAACGAAGGCTGGCGGTGGGGCCCATTCCAGGGGAAACGGTGATTGCGGCGAAAGAAGTTCGCGGCTTGGCGCCGGGCGGGTTCGTCGAGATCGGTGGCGATACACTGGCGTTTCCGATTCCGCTTGCAAAGCTGCCAAGCGGCGAGTATTCCGCGATGGCCATTTTCGATCCCGATCATTCGTTCGCGCGTGACCGTCAGGACGCGGGCGATCTATTTAGCGATACCGTCGAAATGCGCGCGGGCGCAACAACGCTCGTGCTGAGCCACGTCACGCCGCCGAAGCAGCAGCCGCCCGACACCGCGACCGTGAAGCTTGTCGATTTCGAAAGTCCCGCGCTGTCGAAGTTTTGGGGCCGCCCGATTCGCATGCGGGCCGGTGTTGTGTTGCCCGCGAATGCCGCGCCGCCGCTTCCCGCCGTCTATCACGTTCACGGCTTCGGCGATAATCACACCGAAGCATGGCGCGCGGCCGATCGTTATTCGACGAGCGCGTTCCGTGCCGCGCACATTTATCTCGATGGATCGTGGAGCACGGGGCATCACGTCTTCGCCGACTCGGTGAACAACGGGCCATGGGCGACGGCTCTGGTCACGGAATTGATTCCGCATATCGAGAAACGATTCCGGCTCGCGGCGCAACCGCGCGGGCGGTTCCTGATGGGGCATTCGTCCGGCGGTTGGAGCGTGGTTTGGTTGCAGGTGAACTACCCGGACTTCTTCGGGGGCGCATGGCCGACGTCGCCCGATGCGCTCGATTTTCGGAGTTTCAGCGGAATCGACTTTACGCCCGCTTCGACAGAGAATCCGTTCCGCGATGGAACTGGCGCGCCGCGGAATCTGATTCGCAACATGATGTCGTTCGAGGAGTATTGGCGGTTTGAGTCGGTGCTGGGCGACTACGGCGGACAGCTTGCGTCGTTCAATTGGACGTTCAGTCCGCGAGGCGAAGACGGCCGGCCCGAGTCCGCCTTCGATCCCATGACCGGTTCGCTCAACGCGGATGCGCTTCGCCATTGGCAGCGCTACGACGTGGCAAAAATCCTGCGCGAAAAATGGCAAACGCTCGGCCCGAAGCTCGCGGGCAAGATTCGCCTGGTCGTTGGCGGGGACGACAACTTTCATCTCGAAAAACCGGCTGCGCTGTTCTGCGAACTGCTCGCGTCGAAGGGTATGAAGAACGCGTGCGAATTTGTGCCCGGCCGGGATCACTTCGATCTGTTTCAACCGCACAAGACCTACCCGGACGGGCTCGTCAAGCGCATCGACAACGAGATGCGCGCGAAGTGGCTGGCGGCGTTGCCGCGGTAGGTGCTCATCTGATTCGACGGACACAATCCGCGAGCGTGCCGTGTCATCCCCGGTAAGCGCGGTCGAGGACTTCGACGACGTGGAGCACGGGTTGGCCGGTGCCGTGGATTTTTGCGCCGGCTTGGAGTTGGATCATGCAGCCGGGGTTGGCGGTTACGATGCATTCGGCGCCGGTGGCGT
>VFZQ01000737.1 GCA_016871135.1 Acidobacteriota bacterium
GTATCTGCTGAGTCTGCCGGGCGGCTGGCTGGCCGACCGCATCATCGGGCAGCGCAAGGCGGTGTTCTATGGCGGCGGAATTATCGCCCTCGGCAATCTGCTGCTTGCGGCGTCGACCACGCTGACGTTTTACGCGGGCCTCGGCTTGATTTGCGTGGGCACGGGACTGCTGAAGACGAACGCCAGCACGCTGGTCGGTTCCCTGTATGGGCAGGGCGACAATCGCCGCGATGGCGGGTTTTCGATCTATTACATGGGCATCAACGTCGGCGCGTTTTTGTCGCCGTTGTTTGTCGGCTATCTCGCGCAGCGCGTTGGCTGGCGGTACGGTTTCGTGCTGGTGACGATCGGCATGATCGCCGGACTGATTCAGTACAAACTCACCGAGTCCGCACTTGGCGAAAATGGGCTGCGGCCGGTCACCGAGCCAGGGGTGTCCGAACGCAAGAGCCTGTTCGCCGGCGCCGGGGTCATCCTCGGCATTCCGCTTCTCATCGGGGTGCTGCAAACGACGGGCGTGACAGCGTTCAGCGCCGTCGATCTGGCCGATGCGTTTTTCGTGGTGCTCGCGCTCTGTTTCGCGGGCGTCTTCGCGATCCTGTGGCGCGGCTGCGAAAACGATCGGGAACGCAAGAACATCATCCTTATCTTTTGCTTGTTGATTGCGTCGGTTGTTTTCTGGTCGTCGTTCGAGCAGGCCGGCTCGACGCTGAATCTCTTCGCCGATGCGAAGACGAACAACGTCCTATTCGGCTTTGCGTATCCGTCGACCTGGTTTCAATCGCTGAATTCGATTTTCCTGATTTGTCTCGCGCCGCTGTTTTCGCTGCTTTGGATACGGCTCGGCAAGAACGACCTGAGCGTCGCGATGAAGTTCTCGCTGGCGCTGCTGTTTGTCGGTCTCGGCTACCTTGTGCTTGTCGCCCCGGCCAAGGACGCCGATCAGAACATCAAGGTCGCGCCGTACTGGCTGATCGCGACTTATTTTTTTCACACGATCGGCGAACTTTGCCTCAGCCCGGTTGGGCTTTCCGCGATGACGAAACTTGCGCCCGCGCGGCTCGGCGGCGTGATCATGGGCGTGTTTTTCATGTCGATTGCGACGGGCAACTACATCGGCGGCCGCATGGCGGGCTTCTACGCATCGATGAAAATCGAAGACCTGTTTTTCTACATCGCGCTGTTCGGGATTATCGCGGGCCTGCTGTTCGCCGCGTTCTCGCGGCCGCTGGCTCGTTATACGGGAGAGAATCAATAAATGAACATCGCAGCCATTCAGCAAGCGCTTCGCGACGAGAAAATCGACGGCTGGCTTTTCTTCGACCACCACTGCCGGGATCCGCTCGCCTACCGCATCCTTGGCTTCGACGCGCCGCGCACGCCGACGCGCCGCTGGTATTATCTGATTCCCGCCAATGGCGAACCGCGTAAGCTGGTGCATCAGATCGAAGCGGGAATGCTGGACGCGCTGCCGGGCTCGATGAACACGTACTCCAGCTGGTCGCGGCAGGTCTATGGGCTGACGACGCTGCTGGAAGGCTGCAAGCGGGTGGCGATGCAGTATTCGCCCGAGTGCGCGGTGCCGTATGTCGCGATGGTCGATGCGGGCACGATCGAACTGGTGCGCAAGCAGGGCGTCGAGATCGTGACGTCGGCCGATTTGGTGCAGTACTTTGAGGCGCGCTGGACGCAGGAGAAGCTGGACTCGCATCTCGAAGCGGGAAAACTTGTGGATGAGATCCGGCGGGCGGCGTTCCTGGAGATCGGCGAGACGCTACGCGGCCGCGCGCCGGTGGATGAGTATCTGATCAAGACCTTCATTCTTCAATCGTTCGAGCGCGCGGGATTGTTTACCGATCATGGGCCGATCGTCGGCGTCAACGCCAACGCCTCGAATCCGCACTACGAGCCGACGGCGGACTCTACCGCGCCGATTCATCAGGGCGATGTCGTGTTGATCGATCTGTGGGCGAAGTTCAACCGGCCGGGCGCAGTTTATTACGACATTACGTGGACCGGATTCGTGGGCGATGAGATTCCGTCGGAAGTCGAGCGGGTGTTCGGGATTGTCACCGGCGCGCGTGATGCGGCGATTGCGAAGGTCAAGACTTCGATCGCGGCGAAGCTGCCGTTGCAGGGCTTTGAGGTCGATGATGCGTGCCGGGGCCACATTCGCGAGCACGGCATGGGCGATTACTTTTTTCATCGCACCGGGCACTCGATTGGCGAGGACGTGCACGGCAGCGGGGCCAACATGGACAATCTTGAAACGCACGATATCCGGCGCGTGATTCCGCGGACGTGTTTCTCGATTGAGCCCGGGCTCTATCTGCCGGCGTTTGGTATTCGCAGCGAGATCAACATGTTTGTTGGCGAGACGGAGGCGATCGTCACGGGCGAGAAGCAGACGCAGCTGGTGCGGATCTAATCGAGCCGGACGTAGAGCTCCGAGCGGATTCTCCAACCTGCTTCGGTTTTGCGCCACATTGCCATGTATGTGCCGCTGTAGGCGCGCGAGCCATCGGGATTAAAAGCGCGCCAATGGCCGTGCTCGGCGGCGAGCGGAAGCGCCTTCGATACTTCGACCTTGTCGGTGATGCGCTCGAATAGAATGGCTTTCGGGTCGGCGAAGAGGCCAGTGAATCGCTCGATGTAGGCGGTGCGCGACGGAACCAGCGAGCCGTCGCTGCGGACCACGATGAGATCGTCGCCGAGGCTGGCGGAGAACGCCTTGATGTCGCGTTGCTTGATCGCCGCGTTCGAGGTCTTGCGCGCCTCGCGAATAACCGCTTCGTCGGAAAGCGCCAACGCAGCGGCTAAAATTGGGATCATCCGACCAAGGTACAATAGGATCGTTGTAATTTCACTACGAGGACGACCCATGAAGAAATTCATTTTCCTGGGCCTGCTCGCCACCGCGTTGTTTGCTCAGGACGGCAAGACGCATCTCAAGGTCGGCGATATGGCTCCGGACTTCAAGCTCAATTCCTCGGTTCCCGGCAAGACGTTTACGCTCTCGGAATTCAAAGGCAAGAAAAGTGTTGTTCTGGCCTTCTTCCCGTTGGCGTTCACCGGTGGCTGAACCGCGGAAATGAAAGGATTCCAGGCTGG
>VFZQ01000738.1 GCA_016871135.1 Acidobacteriota bacterium
AACCGCCGCCTGTGGTTTGAACTTGGCGACGGATTGCAATCGTCGCAAATCGTCGGCCTCGCCGCCTGGCTTCGCGGCTAGTTCACCGCCCCGTTTGGCCTTCTTCAGCGGCAGCGGAATCGGAATTTTCGGATCCACCTCGCCGTTCGTGCCATCGCCAAGAACCTCGCCCAGCCGTTCGAAATCGCCGGACTCCCCGTCGCCTTTCAACAATTCCGGCGTGCACCGTTCCTGGAATCGGCTCCTTCACCATCTCGTCCAGGAGCGGCAAGTCGTCCGCCAAGCACCCCTCGCGGTCGAACACCGAACGCCGTGCAGTTCCTCTTCGATCAGCTTTGGCTTCGCGCGTTCGCAGAATATCTTGATTTCCGCGATTGCCTCTTTCAGTCGCGACGAATTCCGGGGTGGCTATTTTTTCCCAACAGCATTTTCACGATACATGTTGCGATAAGCTCATATCGATGCAACGGCGAACGTTTGTTGCGGCGGCGCCGGCCGCGTTGATGGCGCAAGGGAGCAGCAAGTTGAAGTTCGGAATCGATCTGTTCAGCCTGCGCGGCCAAGGTTGGACCGCGTTCGAATTCTTGGACTACTGTGCCAAACACGGCGCCAAGGTTGTGCACTTCTCGGAGATCCGTTTTCTCGGCGGCCTCGAAAAGCCGCATCTCGAAAAGGTCCGCGATCACGCTCGGAAGCACGGCATCGAAGTCGAAATCGGAATGCTGTCGATCTGTCCGACCGCCGCGCGCTTCGACCCCAAACAAGGCACGGCCGAAGAGCAGCTTGCACGTATGATCGACGCCTCCGTCATCGTCGGCGCACCAATTGTCCGAGCCGTGCTCGGCGATTGGCGCGATCGCGCGTCCGATACGCCGCTCGACAAACACATTGAAAACACCGTGAAGACGCTGCGCGCCGTGCGGTCGCGCGTGCTCGACGCCGGCAAGAAGATCGCCATCGAAAACCACGGCGGGGACCTGCAAGGCCGCGAACTGAAGATGCTCATTGAATCCGCCGGCAAGGATTTCGTCGGTGCGTGCATCGACTCCGGCAATCCCACCTGGGCGATTGAAGATCCCCATGTAACTCTCGAAACACTCGCGCCATATGTGCTGACCTCCCATGTGCGCGACAGCGCCGTCTGGCGCACGCCCGAAGGCGCCGCCATGCAGTGGACCCGCATGGGCGAAGGCAACGTGAACATTTTGGACTGGGTCAAGAAGTTCAACGCGCTATGTCCGGGCAAAGCGATGTCCCTTGAGATCATCGTCACCGGCACCCGGCCCTTTCCCTACTACCAGCCCGAGTTCTGGAAGGCCTACCGCACAACACCCGCCTGGGAGTTCGCGCGCTTCGCCGCCATCGCCGAAAAAGGTAAGCCGCGCGACAGCCGGCCGGCGCCGCCGAAGGAACGCGCCGCCGCTCTGGAACGCGAGGACCTCGAATCGTCCATCGATTGGCTGCGCGCCAATCAGTTACTCTAGGTGCTATGAAGTTGGTCTTAGGTCTGTTCGCGGTTGCCGCCTTCGCGCAACCCATCGTCGTCGAAGTCCGCAAATTCACGTCCGCTGCCGATCTCGACGGCGCGCGCAAACGCATCGAAGCCGAACGCAAAGGCGGTGCCTGGACGCCCGATCTTCTGCTCGCGCATTCGTGGATGGGGCGCGGCGCGCAAGCCGCCAAGAAGTGGGCCGACGCCGAAAAGCTGTCGATCGAAACGCGCGAGCTTTGCCTGGAAGCGTTGAAGTCCCGTAAGCTCGATGACGAAAAGAGTCTGCCCCTTGCGCTCGGCGCGTCGATCGAAGTGATGGGCCACACTCTGGCCAATACCGGCCGGCTCGGCGAGGGCATTTCATTCCTCCAGACCGAACTCAAACGCTGGTACGCCACTTCGATTCGCACCCGGATTCAGAAGAACCTGCATTTGCTGAGCCTGGAAGGAAAGCCCGCGCCGAAGCTGGAAACAAAACTGTTCCTTACTGGGGTAAAAATGAAATCGCTCAGCGACTTCAAAGACCGCCCGGTTTTGCTCTTCATGTGGGCGCACTGGTGCTCGGACTGCAAAGCGCAGGGCCCGATCCTCGAAGCGCTCCGTAAGGAGTTCCCCAGGCTGGCGATCGTCGCGCCGACGCAGCGATTCGGTTACGTTGCCGAGGGCGTTGACGCCCCACCCGAAAAAGAAACGCCCTACATCGCGCAAGTTCAAAAGGAGCGCTTCCCGTGGATGAGCGAATACCCGATCCCGGTCAGTGAAGAAAACTACCGCCTCTACGGCGTCAGCAGCACGCCAACGCTTGTTTTGCTCGACACCAAGGGAATCGTGCGTATGTACCATCCCGGCCAAATGACCGCCGAGCAGCTTCGCCCCATATTAAGCAAGTGGGCGAAGTGACCCGCGATACCGCTCACCCAAACTCGTTTGTGCATTTCAGCTGCCGCAGGCCGAGCTGTTCCTCTCCAAAAACTTTCAACTTACGAACAGTACGGCCAAGCGCACGTGCTTTCTTGTGCGCCTCCGGAATTCATTTCCGCTTCTCAAGCCCTGCGAAATAGTCCTCCAACCGCTCGGAGCCATACGTCGGCGCAACACAATCCACCACCGAAACCGCCGCCGCGAAAGCCATCAGCTCGCCCATGCGCGGGTTGAAAATTCCCATCACTCTCGCATTGAATCGCGCCGCGCCAGCCGGCATCGAAACGAAAAACGGCTGTTTTCCTACTGCCTTTGCCGCAGCCTCGGGGATTGCTCTTCGAGTCATCACCGATGGCCCGCCGATCGATACCGACGCCGGCCCGTCTTCCAAATTTTCGACCACCGCGCGCGCGACATCGGAAGCCGCAATCGGATTCGTCCGTGCCGATCCATCGCCGATCAGCGGCACGAATCCTCTCCGCGCAAAGTCAACGAACGGTGCCAGTGCCGTGAACACGCCCGTTGGCCGGATCACCGTGTGCGGCAACTTCGCTTCGCGCAACTCTTCCACAATAGCCTCGTGCGACTGCATGTAGGCCGTGCCCTCATACCCCGCCTGCTTGTGCGCCGCGACATACACGAACCGGCGCACCTTCGCCCGTAGCGCCTCCGCGATCAGGTTC
>VFZQ01000739.1 GCA_016871135.1 Acidobacteriota bacterium
TTCGACAAGGAGGACCGCCCGGAGGTGCGCGCTGTTACTGGCGAACCAGGGCTCTTTCAGAACGCGCTGCGGCCCGTTGACCCAAGCAGGCGGCGTGTGTCCGATTTGCTGGCTCAGGTACGCGGCGGTGGCGGCGAGGTACGCGTTGTCGACAGCGACTTCGAGGAGCGGCGGTTCTTCTTCGAGCATGGCGTAATCGCGCCTGGCGGTGAAGGCGTGGAGGAAGTCGGCGAGTTCGAATTCGATAGAGCCCGCGCGGCGAGCGACTTCGGCGATGGATTGGGGCCTCATGCCTTCAACTCTTCGATGATGGAATCGACCGTGAACACGTTGCGCGGCAACAAGCGTGTAGGATCGTAGTAGCGCTGCACGATTTCAAGAACGCTGTCGGTGGTCGTGAGTCCGAGGCGTTGGATGAGGAAGCGGATGTCGCCCGCGTCCCCGCGTTCCTCGCCGCGGCCGGCGCGTGCCGCGAGGACTTTCATCGCGAGCATGTATTCAGCGGTCGGCGCGAGTACGCGAAGGTTGGGGAGATCGAGATCGGCGACGGGTTGAAACGTTCCGTTCGAAGAGAGGAAGCCTTTGGCGGCGTCGTTCAGCCAGTCGTTATCGAGGTTCAGTTCGAGGGCGATTCGCGCGGCGGCGGCGCGCACCTCGGAGGCGGGCTCGAAGATAGCGTCGACATCCTTGGTGGACAGCCGGGCGGAGAAGGCGAGCACCATGGCCGTCCCGTCAACGATATCGATTTCGCCGATGATGCCTCGCCGGGCGAGTTCGTCCGATAACTTTGTGAGCGCCTCGACAATGACCTCTCGCGTCAACATATCTGCCGTTCAGCGTACTAAACTCGAAGCGTCATGCTAATTCGAATGTTGATGGTTTCGATGACGCTTGTAGGGCAGGCGGATATCGCGCGGCTCTTGCTCGATGCGCGGGTGGAAGCGGTGCGGGGACGCACGGAACAGATGCGGCAACTTCTGGAGATGGCTGAATCGCGCTGTGAGAAAAACGGAAAGGCGCAGTCGAAGGATTGCATCCAAGTCCTATTCGAACTCAGCGAGGTCCGCGCTGACCAGTCGGGGCCGCGCATGTTCCCGCCGGACGCGGACCCCGTGATCGCCGGCGAAGCCGCGATGCGCCGCGGTTTCCAGCAAGTTCTGAACAAGGATTTCGAGGGCGCGGTGAAGTCGTTTGTGGAGGCAGGGCGGCGCGACCCCCGGCAAGCGGCACGGCAGGCAATCTGGATCGCGATCGCAAACACGCGCAACGGAAAACATGACGAGGCACACAGGTACATCCAAACGGCTTTGGCGAGAGCGGAAGGCGAACAGGCGATCGGGATCGCAAACGTCGCCGCGATGCTGTATCACGAAATGGGTCGCGGCGACGAAGCGGCGGCACTCCGAAAGCGAGTTCCGCCCGTTGCCGCCAATGCACGCCCGGCCCCGCCGGAAGGCACGTTCCCCGTGGGCGGGGGAGTCACGGCTCCGTCGCTCATCGAAAAGTTCGAGCCTCGCTACTCAGAAGAGGCGCGGGCCGCGAAGTATCAGGGCACTATAGTGCTTTCGCTCGTCGTCGGCGAAGTGGGATTCCCACGCGATGTTCGAGTGCTGCGGGGGCTCGGGATGGGCCTGGATGAACGTGCCGTGGCTGCGGTCTCCGCATGGCGGTTCAAGCCCGGAATGAAAGACGGAATGGCTGTTCCCGTGTTCGCAACCGTCGAAGTGAACTTCAGACTTCTCTGACGAAAGCGCCCGTAATCTCCGCCAACGACCGCGTGCCGCATTGCTTCATGACGAGTTCGAGTTCGCCGCGCAGAATGTCGATGGCCAGTTCGACGCCGCGTTGCCCATACGCGCCCAGGCCCCATAAATAGGGCCTTCCAACGCAGACGGCACGCGCGCCGAGAGCGAGCGCCTTAAATACATCGCCGCCACGCCGAATGCCGCCGTCCATCAGCACGGCCATGTCGCCGCCGGCGGCCTGCACAATTTCCGGCAGGCAAGCCAGCGATGCGCGGTTGCTCTCCTCGGCGCGGCCGCCGTGGTTGGAAACGATGACGCCATCGACGCCGTGCTGCTTGGCGAGCAGCGCGTCTTCGCGCCTGACGATGCCTTTCAAGATCAACTTCAGCGGGGTCATTGCGCGGAGACGTAGAACGTGCTCCCAGGTGAATTGCGGCGCGAAGAGAGTGAGCCCTTGGACATCGATGCCGTTGAACATCGGCTTGCGGCGGAAGTAATCGGCCGTGCCGATCGGCCCGCTGCCGTGACAGGCGGAGCAATCGCGCTGGTCGAGGCGCTTGAACCTTATTTCGGTTTCGGTCTTCCGGCCGGCCGGGATGTCGACCGTCAGCACCAGGACCTTGCAACCGGCCTTCTCGACACGCCGCACGAGGCGTTCGGTGACGGCCCAATCCGATGTTGCGTACAGCTGGAACCACACGGGCGCGCCATAGGCGTTGTTGACTTCCTCGATCGACGATGTCGCGGCGGTGGAGAGTAACTGTCCGGTCTTGCGCGACGACGCGGCGCGGGCGACGGCGATTTCGCCTTCGGCGTGAAAAGCCTTGTTGGAACCGGTCGGGGCGAGGAGTACGGGTGTGGCAAACGTTGAGCCGAAGATGTCGAGCGATGTCGAGACTTTCGATACATCGACCAGGCGGCGCGGACGCAGTTGATAGCGCGAGAAGGCGTCGCGATTGGCCTTGAGCGTGAGGTCGTCTTCGACGCCGGTGGCGAGGTAGCCAAAGTGCGCGGGAGGAAGCGCGCGGCGGGCGGCCTCTTCAAGCTCGAACAGGTTGAGCGGGTCCTCGGCGCGCAGCGCGAGCGGACTTGCGGCGAGGTGTGCGAGAAAGCGTCTTCGGTACAAACAATAGATTCTACGTCATTCATGGATAAGGACGGAGTTGGGGTTCTTGGTTATACCCCGCGAAGGCGAGCATAGTACGTTGCCCGCCGTAACTCCCTTTTGATTCAGCATATTCTCATCGAACGATGAGCCTGAAGGACGGTAGCTGACTGGGCTCCTTTCTGTTTTGGCGTTGTGTTTGCCGTCGGGTGCTGTGGGGCCGAGGGGCGGCTGTCAAG
>VFZQ01000740.1 GCA_016871135.1 Acidobacteriota bacterium
CGCGCCGGTCTCGTAGTAGTCGTGATTGCCCGGGCACGGATAAAACGGTACCCGCGGCATCATGGCGTGGTAGTAGTCGAAGTAACGTCGTTCGTAGGCCTCGGCGTTGCCGACGGGGTAGGCGACATCGCCGGTGTGCAGCAACAACCGCGCGTCTTCCTTCGCCAGTAACTCCGCCAGTGTCGCTTGTTCGGGCGAACCCATACCCGTGTCGCCGATGACCAGGAACGGCGTCCGTCCCTGCCCGGCGGTGCGAAACGTGTGTGCCGACTCGCCGACCTCGTACCGATACTCGGAGCCGGGCGTGAGGCCCTCGATCACGGCTTCGCGCCGAGCGCCGATCACCCGCCCTTCGATCTCCCTCTCGACGCCGCCGGCGATCCAATATTTTAGGCGGGCCGCGCCGCTCCACCGCACCGTCGCGCGCTTGGCCGAAACCCTTTGAACGTACGGGCGCGCCGCCGTTTGTCCCCAACTTTGAGAGACCGACAGAAGCGAAGCTACGAAGGTACGCCGAGTTACACCCACAGGGAAGTACCCTAGATTGTACACGAGGCTTCTAAGGGCGAAAGGTCCAATTTTGCGTACAAAAGTCCCAGACGTGTACTAGCCGTATTGGGGGTAACCGCGGGTCACGCCCGGCACAGCTTCTCAATCATCGCCTTGGCTTCCTTGAAACCGTCGAACAGCTTTTCGGCCGCCTTGAACTCTTTCGTGTGTACCCGCCGCTTCGCGCCCGCCGTCTCCACCGGATACCGCAAATGCAGCATCTCGTGATACAGCACGTATTCCACCGCCAAGCGGGGCGCCTTTTCGCTATCAAGCAGCCGCGACAGGATAATCGCGTTATGCGCGGGATCGAAATGACCCAGCGTCGTGCGCGATACATTGCGGCTCCAACCAAGCTCCGGTTGCGCGAGTAATCCGTTGAAGTACTTTGCGTTGATCTCCGCGAACATCGCGGTCAATTCGTAGATCTCGCCCTGCGGTCCGGATAAGTGCTTCCGCCCGCGCGCCTGCCGCAACAGATGCAGCGAGCGCCGCATGTCCTGCCTGTTCAGATACAGCCGGTAGCGATGGCGGTACATCGCGGGCGCCGGTTTGCGAAACAGCTTGCAAATGAGAATCTGCGCCAGCGCTTCGAGAATCGGAGCGGGCGCACCGTCGAAGATGTCCGACAACCGCAGTTCCAGCCTGCCTTCATGCAGCCGGATAAACGAGTTCGCATTGGCGAACCGGCAGAATTCGAGGTTAATTTCCGGCATGGGCGTGCGTGGCCGGACCTCACGGAAAACGCGCCGGTAGAGGTCGACGGGGCTCTCAAACAACACCTCCGGCGGCAGCGGCCTCTGCGCTTCTTCCTCCTCGAACCCGGGCAGCCTGGGTTGGCCCTTCTCGACTTGCATGTCCTTAGAACGCTACCATAACAGATTGACCTTCCAATCTCGTTCCACGTCGCACCAGGGGGCCGTTTGGGCATAACAGCCAGTCACAGCAACTACAGAGCCAAAATTACCGCCATCGGCGGATACGTGCCTCCCGGCACGATCACCAATGCCGACCTCGAACGCATCGTTGAAACCAACGACGAGTGGATCGTCTCTCGCACTGGTATCAAGGTGCGGCACGTCGCGCCGAAGGAAATGGCGACCTCCGACTTGGCTGTCCAAGCCGCCAAGCTCGCGCTCGCCAAAGCCGGCGTCGACCCGCGCGAAATTCACGCAATCTTCGTTTGCACCGTTACGCCGGACATGCTCTTCCCCGCAACAGCCTGTCTGGTGCAGGATAAGATCGGCGCGGCTGGCGCATGGGGCTACGATCTTCTGGCCGCGTGCTCCGGCTTCGTCTACGGCTTGACGACCGCCGCTCACCTGGTCTCCGCCGGACCGCCGAAAAAGGTCCTTGTGATTGGCGCTGACACAATGACGCGCATCCTGAATTACGAAGACCGCTCGACGTGTATTCTGTTCGGCGACGGCGCGGGCGCGTTCCTGGTCGAAACCGCCGCCGAAGGCGAGGAAGGCTTCATCGACTTCGTCAATGAGATAGACGGCTCCGGCGGGCAGTACCTGAAGATGGCCGCCGGTGGCAGCCGCCTGCCGGCATCGGCCGAGACGGTCGCGAACAGGCAGCATTATGTGTATCAGGAAGGCCAGCAGGTCTTCAAATACGCGGTACGTAAAATGGCGGAGATGTCGGCGACGATTCTCGCGCGCAATGGACTTACGGCGAACGATGTGAAACTGCTAATCCCGCACCAAGCCAATCTGCGCATCATCGAAGCGACCGCGAAAACGCTCAACATGCCCCTCGATCGGGTTGTCATCAACATCGACAGGTTCGGCAACACTACGGGCGCGACGCTACCGCTCGCCACCTGCGACGCGGTGGAAAGCGGTCGGCTGGTGAAGGGCGACCTCGTGCTCTACGCGGCCGTGGGCGCTGGCTACACTGCGGGCGCGAATCTGTGGCGGTGGGGTTTCTAACGGAACTCCGCTTACCGCGCCGTTACAATTTCCTCGACAACCTTTTGCAGCAAGGCCGTCCCTTCTCTCAATGTCGACTCTTTGATTCGTTCATCGTTGCCGTGCGCACGGCCAGGCTTGTCGTCGCGCTTAAACACGGGCACGCCATAAACCGCCATTCCCTTTGCGCGCAAGAACGCCCCGTCGGTTGCTCCGCGTGACATGTACGGAATTACCGCCACCTTCTTACCGGTCGCATAGAAAACGCGCTCCATCGCCTTGTACAAGTCAGTGGTCAGTGAACTCGGCTCGGTCGCCGGCATGTCTTGCCCCGGCTCCGGCAGCACGTCGACAAGCGGATCGTTAATCAACTTCTTAAACCGCGCATAGACCTCTTCTTTCGTCTCGCCCGGCAGCCGCCGCACGTCGATTTGCGCCTCGGCTTGATTCGGAATCACGTTCACCTTCATGCCCGCGCGCAGCATTGTCGGAGACACGGTCGTTCGCAACTGCGCATCCAGTTCCGGATCTTTGTCGCCCAACTCATTGGCCGCCTCGAACAGCGTCTTCGAATTCTCCATTCTCGGCAGATACGGCCCCAACCACTTGTAC
>VFZQ01000741.1 GCA_016871135.1 Acidobacteriota bacterium
GGCTGCGCGGTTCAACGTGGCGTTGCGTTCGGAGACGGCGCAGCGGTTGAGCAATCGGTTTGCGTTCTCGGCGGCGGCGCGTGGCACGAAGAAAAAGAAGTTCACCGAGATGGCCGAGCAGTTCATGGGCGAGAACGGCGCGGAAGCCGTGGGCGAGATCGCGCTACGTCGCGGCATCGTGTCGACCGAGAACCGCACGGCGCGTCAGATTCACGCAGCCGCGAAGGTTGAGCAGGCGAAAGCGGGCGCGGCGCTTGAGACGATTCTACAGCGTGCCGATGACGCGGGTGCGCGCGTGAACATGTCCAGTGTAATGGACCGCATCGAGCGCGAAGTGATTGCGCCAATCGCTGACATTGGCGGCGCCACGTCCAACAGGCTGGCGAAGAACGTGCGGCGCGAGTTCGGGCAGTTCCTGCGCTCGGGCGAGCCAAGCATGGACGCAGCGGGGCGCCTGATCCCCGCCGCGCGTGACGCAAGTGCGGGCGTGCGTGAGTTGCAGAAGTGGCGCGTGAAGCTTGACGCGCAGCTAAACCTCACCCGCAAAGAAGGCAAGTTCAGCACGGCGGATGCGCTGTTGAATGCGCGCAAGATCGTCGAGAACGAGATCGAGGCGGCGATCGGCTCGCAGGTCCCCGAAGCGGCTGCGGCGTACAAGGCGGCGAAGCGTGAATACAGCGGCGTCAAGCTCATCGCGGACGCATCGAAGGACACGATCAAGACGGACCAAGCCAACCGCCTTGTGAGCCTCACCGACTACATCAGCCTGTCCGGCGCGGCGGCAGCTATGGGCGCATCACCCGCGGCGCTTGCGGCGGCGTTCGTCACCGGCACCGTCAACAAGGTGCTGCGCGAGCAGGGCAGCGGCTACGCGGCGGGCACGATTCACAAGGCCGTCAACCGCGTCAACGCCGTCGAGAAGGCGCAGAACAACGCCATCACCCGCGCGCTAGACATCGCCCGCGGCACGGCGCAGAAGGCGCGCACGGTTGCGCCGATCGTCGCGGCGGCGGGCGGCGGCAGCGTGTCGGATGCCTTCGAGCGTCGCGCGGCGCGTGTCGCGGAGTTGTCGTCGTCGCAGGCGAAGATGCTTGAACTATCGCAGCGCATCGCGGGTGCGGCGCCGTCGGCGAACATGCAGGCGGCGATGGGTGCGCACGTGAACCGCGCCGTGTCCTACTTGCAGGCGAAGCTGCCCACGCGGCTGCAATCGACGGACCCGCTCGGGCGCTTGCGGCAGCGGCAGAAGGTCAGCACGCACGATGCGCTTGCGTTCACGCGGGCGGCGAACGCGGTCGAGAACCCGCGGTCAGTGCTCAAGGCGATCGGTAACGGCACGGTCACACGCGGGGAAATGGAAGCCTTGCGCGCGGTGTACCCGAAGATGCACGCGGAGATCGTTGCGGGCGTGGTCAAGGGGCTCACGGACCTCAAGGAAGCGCCAACGCTGGACTCGCTCACGCACCTTTCAATCGTGATTGGGCAGCCCTTGCATCCGAGCTTGAGACCTGAAAACATAGCTGCGGCGCAAGCCCTGTACGCTAACGGAAGCCAGAACGGCGGGATCGGCCAACCCATTGTTACGCGCGGTAATGCAAGCGTCGGATCTGCGACCACCCGCGGGAGCCTCTCGAAGTCTGAAAGCATCGAAAGCGGAGGGATAGTCTAATGCGTCCAGTTGTAGTGCGAGCACCCACGGTCAGCGCGATCAAGACGCGCAAGGCCACGTCAACAAGCGTCGTCGCGTTCGACATCAGCGCGCACGTCAAGGGCAAGGGGCGGCGTCAGTTCGTTGTCGTTGCCGAGGACGTCCCGGTGTATGTGATCTTCGGCAGCAGCGCGACGATCACGGACCCGGTGGTAACCACGGTGGACGGCGGCGCCGAAGCCGCGCGACCCGTGAAGATCCCCGCGGACACTCACATCCCCTACGAGTTCGACGACACAAACTGCTTCTTTGAACTACGTACGGCAGTGGGCACTGGCTACTTCACCGTCTACGAGGCGTGACGTGTCCGACCTCTGGCGGCTCGCGTTAGGTCACCGGCTAGGGCAGGGCGCATCGCGTAGCCTTCCGGTCGGCCCGATCGAGGTGGTCAACTTTGACCCGGCTAACGTCACGCTGGTCGGCGGCAAGGTTGATACGGTATATGGCGTGCTGCTTGAATCCGTGTGGGTTCAGGCGACGGACGCGGCCCGGCCTGTACACACGACGAGCGGTCCTCTTGGCCGATCTGGCGCGGTATTCGCGGGCGGTCAGCGGCTCGACACAGACAACCCCACGATCTGCGCAGCGATCGCAGGCGACGACACCCCGTTCTCTTGGATCGCGCTGGCTGACGTGACCGTTGACGGCGCGATCCGGCACGTGCTTGCGTCGCAGGTTGCGGGTGTGGCTACTGCGGGCCGGTACGCGTTCGGCCACGATGCCGCGTTGAAATCGAGCGCGCGCAAATCGTCGATTGTGCTCACAGGCGCAGCCGATCTGACGTCAGGTTTGCACGCCTTTTCGATGGACACCGCGGCCGATACGAATTTGTACATTGACGGCGTTCTTGCGCTGTCGGGAGCTACGAACGACTCCGACCGCGCGACCGACAGCATGAGCATCGGCGGTCAGATGGCTGCGAATTACCTCAACGGAACCGTGGTTGAGATCGCGATCTACGACCGACGCGTTACGGCTTCCGACAGAGCTTTATGGGCTGCGTACTGGGGGGTTCCTGTATGACGATACCTAGACTCAGGATCCGTCCAAGCACCGACATTGCGACCGAGGCAGGCGTGGTTTGCGGGGAGCAGACATACGCAGCGGAGACGATCGGCGCAGGCAGCGTGTTGATCGGCGCGTGGTTGACCGCGCTACGCAACCGGCTTCCCGGCTCGCGAACGTTGCGCGCGATCTTGGCAGGATACGACAACGAGATCACCGAGGGCACAGGCGGCGACAACGGCGGACTAGCGTGCGTGATCGTCGGCTCGCACCACTCGACGATCAGTGGCGACACGACGCACGGCACAATCGCAGGCGGTAGCTATGGAGAGATCCAAGATGGCGACTACGGCGCGGTAGTGGG
>VFZQ01000742.1 GCA_016871135.1 Acidobacteriota bacterium
ACTCGACATCGCTATCGCGGGTTCGACGGCGATCGGCGCGCTCGACAAAGGCCCGCAGCTTTCCGAACTCGAGCAGGACCTGATCAGCGCGCTCGTTAATCTCGGCTCGCAGCGCGCCAACGCCGAGGCCGCCGTGCGCAAAGCCAAGGCCGCGCTGCCCGATGGCGATTTCGAGTCGCTCTTACGCAAGGCGATGGAGGCGGTTCGCTAATGCGTGATCGTGGACTTATCTCCGGCGCGGCGCTCGACAGCGAGAAGCAATTCGAGGCTGCGCTGCGCCCGTCTCGCTTGCAGGAGTTCACCGGCCAGTCGCGCTTGAAGGAAAATCTCGCCATCGCGATCGAGGCCGCTCGGCAACGCGGCGAAGCGCTCGATCACGTTCTGCTGTACGGCCCGCCGGGACTGGGCAAAACGACGCTTGCCAACATCATCTCCGGCGAACTGAACGTCGCCTTCGATCAGACCGCCGCGCCGATCCTGCAGAAAAAACTCGACCTCACCGGCGTGCTCACCAACCTGCGCGACAAGCAGGTGTTCTTCATCGACGAAATCCACCGCCTCCTTCCCGATGTCGAGGAGATCTTGTACTCGGCTCTTGAGGACTTCCGTGTCGACTTAATGGTCGGCACTGGCGCCGGAGCCCGCACGCATTCGATGCATATTCAGCGCTTCACCGCGATCGGCGCGACGACACGCCAAGGGCTGATCAGCGCGCCGTTACGAGGACGATTCGGCCTCGTGCTGCGCCTGAATCCGTACGACATCGACGATCTCACGTCCATCGTGCTTCGCAGCGCGGCGCTGTTGCAGGTAAAGGTCGACGAGTTGGGCGCGGCCGAGATCGCCCGGCGCGCGCGCGGAACACCGCGCATCGCCAACCGCCTGCTGCGCCGCGTTCGCGACTACGCACAAGTGCGCGCGGCTGGGCACGTCACCCACGATGTCTCGGTCACCGCGCTCGACATGCTCGAAGTCGACCGATACGGTCTGGACGAGATCGACCAGAAGATCATGGCCACGATCCTCGAAAAGTACGCGGGCGGCCCGGTGGGCATTAAGACCATCGCCGCGTCGATCGATGAAGAGGAAGCGACGATCGAAGATGTGTACGAGCCGTACCTGATGCAGTTGGGATTTCTCGACCGCACGCCGCGCGGACGCGTGGCCACACGCCGCGCTTTCGACTACTTTAAGATCGCGCCTCCCGCGGTCATGCCGAATCAACCCGGCCTGTTTTGAAGACGATCTACCTCGGCCTCGGCTCTAACATCGGCGACCGCCGCGCGCTGCTCGAAGACGCGCTGCAACGCATCGCCGCTTCGGGCATCACGATCACCAAGCGCAGCACGATCGTCGAAACCGAGCCGGCCTATGTTCTCGATCAGCCGCGATTTCTGAATATGGTCATCGAAGCGCAGACAACTCTCATGCCGCGCGCGCTATTGCAAACGCTCCAACGCATCGAGCGTGAAATGGGACGCAGAATAATCGTCGACAAAGGCCCACGCTCGATCGACATCGACATTCTCTTCTACTCCGACATCATCATGCGAACGAAGGACCTCACGATCCCGCACGCGCTCCTGCACGAACGCCGCTTCGTGCTGGAGCCTCTCAACGAAATCGCTCCGCAACTCGTGCATCCTGTGCTGCGAAAGACAGTGGCGGAGTTGTGTGCCCTGTAATCAATTTGTAACAATAACGATGTGCTCGGGAAAATCTCGATTGTTGTTTTGGCCGGCGCCACCCTGTTCGCGCAACACGACGCCGAATCGATGCATATTACCAATCTGGAATTTACGCTGAACAGCCGCACCACGCTGCAGCTACACTCCCGGCTCCGTACACGCGATGCGGTCCGAGAGTTTTTCCAGGCGCGGTTCGGACCGATCGTTCAGTTCAACGTAAACCCTCGGGTGACAGCGATTGGCGGATACTATTACATCGATCAGCACCATCCCGACCGCAAGGCCGCCCAGTGGGACGACTTCAATCGGTACTTCGGAGGCGCATCGGTGCGCTTGGTGCAGCACCGGAAAATAACGGTCGACTGGCGCAATCTCATCGAGCGTTTTCATAAGATTCCCGGCGGTGACTTTACACGCGTTCGCAGCCGTGGAGGCGTCAACTTGAACTTCCGCCAGTGGACTACGGTGGGCACATTCGAAATGCTGCGCGCGACCAATGTCACATTCTTCCGGACCGGAGCCGGTATCAACCGGCGGATGAACCGCGTGATGACGATGGGCTTGGGCTACGAACTGCGTCAGGCGCCGAACCGTGCGTTGTCCCACATCGTCGTTACGAACGTGCTGATTCAGCCGCAACGCAAGGAATAGTTGAAAGGATTCTCCGCGAGCCGTGATTTCACGGGCAAGGAGAGTTCGAATGAAACTCGGAATCATTGCGGCTTTGGCCGCTGTTTGTTACGCTTCGGCGCCCCATGAGAAGGCGGTGTCGTGGCTGCTCGCCACGCAAGGCCCCGACGGAGGTTGGGGACAGGACGGCGGTGCGACGTCTCACGCACGAAAGGGAGTGAACTTGGAGACGAATCAGAACGACGTCGCCAATACCGCCGTCGCCGTGATGGCCGTTCGCCGTGCGGGATCGTATCCAAATCAGGTCCGCCGCGGCGTTGAATTTATCTTGGGTCACGTTGAAAAGAGCAAGGAAGAAGGCCTCGCGATCACAACGATCGAAGGTACACAGATCCAACGCAAGCTTGGGCCGTTCATCGATACATTTCTAACTTCGATGCTGTTCAGCGAGATCGACGGCCAGATGAGCGACCCGCAGTTGAACCGCCGCGTGCGGGCCGCGCTGGAGAAATGCGTACGCAAGATCGAAGACGCGCAATTGCAAGACGGAAGCTGGAACATCTCTGGTGGATGGGCGCCGATTCTCGGCACATCGATGGCCTCGCGCAGTCTGTATCAGGCAAAAGCGAAGGCGTGAAAGTCCGCGAGACGACGATGGCTCGCGTCGATACCTATACGGCCAAGAACGCCGCGAAAGTCGCGGAAAGCCGCGTTGTCGGAGGCCGTCCAATGGCCGCCAGCGATGCCGGCGCCGGA
>VFZQ01000743.1 GCA_016871135.1 Acidobacteriota bacterium
CCGCACTCCGGTGTAGTAGCCGAAGCCAGCGTCGTCGTCGCCGAAGTACCGGAACGAAAAACTGTTCAAGTGCCAGCGGTGTGTCGGATCGCACCACGAACTGAAATCGGTGTAGTGCGGCGTTTCGATGATCAGTCGCCCGCCCGGCTTGAGCAGACGATGCACCTCGGCCATGGTCGCCATTACGTCGCCGACGTGCTCAATCACGTGAATCATCCGCGCCTGTTCGAACGACTCCGCCTCCACCGGCCACGGAAACTTGTCGAGATCCCACACGATATCCGCCGCAGTGTTTGAAAGCCGGTCGATACCCGTCGCCCCGGGATACTTCTTAACGCCACAGCCGATGTCGAGAATAGAAGGAGGCACTTCGGACTAGTCTAACCGCCCAGCTCCACAAGTGTCTCGGCCAGCGCCGCAAGCGCGAAGTCGGCCTGCTCGCGCGTCAGCACCAGCGGCGGACAAAGGCGGATCGAATTCGCCCCGGCGCCGAGGATCAGCACGCCCTTCTCGAACATTCGCCGCACGACTTCGTTGCGCAGTTCCGGCGCACGTTCTTTCGTCGCCTGGTCTTTGACCAGTTCGATACCGATCATCAACCCGAGCCCGCGGGTATCGCCCACACACCGGAACCGCCGCGGCCAGTCGCGGATCGAATCCAGCATGTGCGCGCCAACCGACTGTGCGTTGGCCAGCAACTCGGTCTCCAACAACGCAATCGTTGTCAGCGCCGACCGGATCGCTATCGGGTTTCCGCCAAACGTCGACGCATGCGCGCCTGGCGGCCAAGTCATTGCTTCGGCGCGCGTGACAATCGCACTCAAAGGCAATCCGCTCGCGATGCCCTTGGCCAGGGCAAGTATGTCGGGCGCGAAGTCGAAATGTTCACTGGCGAACATACGGCCGGTGCGGCCCATCCCGGACTGCACCTCATCGGCGATGAGAAGCATTCCATGCCGCCGCGCGATGGCCGTCAACTCGTCGAGAAATTTCTTCGGCGGTACCACGTAGCCACCTTCGCCCTGCACCGGTTCGACCACAATCGCGGCTACTTCGTCGGCGGGCAGAATCGTCTTGATCAGTTGATCCTCAATGACGCGGGCGCATTCCACCGAGCAGGTATCCGGCTGCTTGCCATACGCGCAGCGGTAGCAGTTGGCGTACGGAATGTGCGTAACGCCCGGCACTAGCGGCCCGAATCCGCGCCGCTGGACGGCCTTGGAGGATGTAAGCGACAACGCGCCCTGCGTTCGGCCGTGAAAGGCCCCGAAGAAGGCGATGAACTTATCGCGCCCGGTGTGATACTTGGCCAGCTTCATCGCCGCCTCGATCGCCTCGGTGCCGCTATTGCCAAAGAACACGCGCCGTGGACCGCCGCCCGGCGCGAGCGCCGCCAGTTTCTCGGCGAGCGCGACCATATTCTCGTAATAAAAATCGGTGCCACTCATGTGGATCAGCCGCGCGGACTGTTCGCGAATGGCCTCGACCACTCTTGGGTGACAGTGGCCGGTCGACGCCACCGCGATGCCGGCGTTCATGTCGAGAAACCGGTTGCCGTCGACATCGGTAATCAAAGCGCCTTCGGCATGCGCGACAACCAGCGGGTAGTCGCGGGTATAGGAAGGCGAAAGTACCGCGTGATCGCGCGCGACAATCGATGCGGCGACCGGGCCCGGAAGCGCGGTGCGGATCTTCGGAAGGGACATATCAGCTCCTTGGAATTCGTAGGCGGCGGGTGCGGAACGCAATGCACACGCGGACTAATCGGAGCCGAAAAGCGACGGGCGGGAGGAGGCTGGGCAAGTAACAAGCGCCGTCATACCACCAGCATAGCCTTGTTTTGCGAATTTTGTACCTGTAAGATAGGGGGGCGCGTCCAAGTAGGCGATAGGAGTGAATCCATGCAAAGCTTCAACAAAACCTTAGCGCTGGCGGCGATGGCCGTCGGTTCGATGTACGGCCAAGCCGTGGTATCGGCAAAGGCCGGCGTGGTGCACTACATCGAGGGCGACGTCAACCTGGGAGACGGAACGACGTGGACGACCGTCGAAGTGAAAAACGGCGGCCGGCTCACCGAAATGAAGGAAGGCCAGCAATTGGCCACCTCCGAAGGCCGCGCCGAAGTGCTGCTGAATCCGGGCGTGATCCTTCGCCTTGGCGAGAACAGCAAAATCAAAATGGTTTCGAACAAGCTGACGAGCACGCACGTCGAACTGCTCGACGGCGTTGCGCTGGTTGAAGTCTCCGATGGCCTGGAAAACTCCGCTGTGAGCGTGACGGTCAGGGACGTGACGGCATCGCTTAAGAAGATGGTGCTCGCGCGGTTCGCTACAGCCTCGGGCGTCCGCATCTATAAGGGTGAAGCTGAACTCACCGCCGCTGGCACAAAGCAGACCTTGAAGGACGGCCGGGAGTTCCTGCTCGGCGAGAACATCGTCGCCAAGTTCGACACCAAAGCCACCGACCCCCTCTATCGCTGGGCCAACCGCCGCGCCGAGTACATCGCAATGGCTAACGTCTCGACGGCGCGTATGGTGCAACGAAGCGGCTACGCCGGTTACGGCGCCGGCTGGTATCTGAACCCCTACTACGGACTGTTCACCTACCTTCCAATCGGGAGTGGGATGTATCGAACTCCGTTCGGCTACGCGTATTATTCGCCGACCGGCGTCTTCCGGTGCTACCAGAATTATCTCGCCGCGCGTACGCCGGTGTACGCGGGTGGTGGTTCGGCTGGAAATTCGGCGGGCCGTACGTGGAATCAAGACTACGGCTACTATCAGACGCAGGGCCGATCGGCGGGCAGCGTGTCGTCAGGAAATTCCGGTTATGTCGGCAACAGCAGCGTGAGCGCCCCGGCCGCCGCCGCTCCGGCGCCAGAACCGGCCGGCCGCGGCGCCGATGTCGGCACCGGCCGCGGTGGCGCTTCTTCGTCGGGCCACTAGCGGAATGTCCATCCTCGATTCGTCGCTCGACCAGACGCAGGTGCGCCAGTTGTTGCGGCGGCTCGGAATCGAAGAACGCAATTCGGGCGTCTATCACGACGATTGGGCTTCGCCCGGCGGCG
>VFZQ01000744.1 GCA_016871135.1 Acidobacteriota bacterium
GCAATTTCGCAGGTTCGGATCTGCCGCGCGCTTCGCGTAGTAGCGTTGGTAGTACTTCCTGGGGCGTGCTAACGCCGCTAACTCTTCATCAATGTTCGGAGCCGGTCGCGTTACTGGCGCGGCGGCCGCTAGCGTGTTGAGCGGCAGCGCTGGCACACTCGTGAAAGGGGCGGTCATCATCGTGACTGAACGAAAGATGTCGGGACGAATGAGGGCGCACCAGCCAGCCAGAGGCGAGCCCGCATCTCGACCGATCACATGAGCTGTGCGAAAACCCAGAGCAGAAAGAAGACCAACGGCATCGCGAACAAAGGACGGTACGCTAAACAAATTTAGGTCTGTGTCGTACTGACCATCCCACCCGGTGGTCCTTCCATATCCACGCAGGTCCGGTGCCACAACATGAAAGCCGCCTTCGGCTAGCGGCAGCATGACTTTTCTCCAGCAATAGGCAAGTTCCGGAAAGCCGTGAAGTAGCAAGACGCATGGACGGCCTGGCCGGTCAAAGCCCGCTTCTAGAAAGTGCACGCGGAGCCCATTGATCCCCTCCGCGAACCGGGAACGAATGCCCACGGGAAGGGTATCCTTGCCGTATGCCACGTCGTCGTTCGAAGCGCGTACCGAACTGACACCACCGAGGGCGAGGCAGGCAATCGCCTTTAGACAAGCCCTCCTACTATCAAGCGTGTCTGCGCAGGCCGCTTGCGAAGCATTCGTCGGAAAACCGATTTTCATGGTAGGTGAGGATACCATCAATCATTGCGTGGGATACAGAACCTATTAAGGCCTCCCAACCGCGGTAAGGAAAGCGTCAGGTTGGGTTACGACCGGACGCCGGACTCCTCGCGGAACTTCAACACCCGCTGCACTCGATGAATTGCAGCCGCGGCAGTTCTACCTTTGCTTCTTCATATTGTCTTGCTCCAATTACCGCTGCGGCAGGACTTCCCTTTTTTGTCCTGAGGCAGCACACAACCCGCTCCAACTCTACGACAGGCACAATCCGTTCCCCCTATTGAGTCTCTGTCCACGTGGATCGATAGGCTCTGCCCCAAATGGGCTCTCGATACATGGATACCCACCATGGGGTATCTGTCTCTCCGAATTCATCAATGTGCTTTTGGGTCGGCTTGGAGTACGGTTCTTGGGAACCGCTCCACAGAGGCGCTTGTGTGTAATAGATCGCGGCGTCTATTCCCGTTGTGATCGAGAGGTGACCACGGAGTGTCGCGATGCGGGCGCTGAGTGTGCTGAGGCGTGTGCCCATGAAGCGTTCGGGAGCGGCGGCGCAAATGAGTGTCTCCACGATGCCGGCCCAGTGATAGGGGGTCAAGGTTGCTGATGCGAGATCGCTGAACTGAATGAGGTCGAAACGATCTTTGAAGGGTTGGAGGAACTCGAGGTCGGTTTCATCGGTGGCGAGGCACAGGGGTTGTCCAGTAGTGAGAAGGTTGGCAGTGTGCTGTTCCAGGCGCGCGTGAAGTTCTGATACAAAACAAGGATGCACTCGATTCGCTGGCTGGCGCTTGCGCCGATCGTTTTTGCCGTGCCCGTACCGTTCGACGCGTCGGGCGTTACGCCGGGGCCGGTGGCCGTCGCGCGAGTGGGCGACACGGCCGTAGTGCGATGGAAGGACGAGGCGAACCGCGATTGGGAAGCGGCGTTCAACCTGGAGCCGGCACGGCCGTTGATTGCGGGGATTCGAATGGCGGGTCGCACCGTGATCGAAAACGCGAGCCCGGTGTATCGCGGTCAGACGGGCAAGCGGCGCGGCGGGTTCGACGAATTTTTCGATTTTCCGCCGAGTCATCCGGAGGGCACGCGTTCGGCCGAGGGCGTGCTGGCGTTGACCGGCGCGCGGGCGGCGACGATCGGCGACCGCGTCGAGATGACGTTCGATGGATTTCGCATGGGCATTTTTTCGGGCAGCGTGAGGTTCGTTTTTTATCCGGGGAGCCGTTTGATCGAACAGGCCGCCGTGGCGTCGACCAACGAGCCGGACACGGCGTATTTCTACGACGCCGGTTTGCGTATGGCGGTCCCGCGCGATGCGCGCATGGGCGGCAACATGGAATCCGAAATCGGTTACTACGATACGGCGGGCGTGTATCGAACGGCGGAATCGAACGTGTCGGAGCGAAGGCCGTTGGCGGTGCGCTATCGGACAGCGGCGGCGCGCGCGCAGGGCGGGGCGATCGCGGTGTTTCCGTCGCCGCACAAGTATTTCATGCCGCGCGATTTCACGACGAACATGGGCTATGTGTGGCAGACGGCATGGCGCGGGAACATCACGATCGGTGTGCGGCAACTGCCCGACGACAACTGGCGCTTTTACCCGTGGATGAACGCTCCGCCGGGAACAGCGCAGCGGATGCATGTGTTCTATCTGCTGAGCGCCGGCGCGGTGCGGCCGCTGCTGGACGAGGTCACGCGATTCACCAATCGCGACGTTTTTCCGAAGCTGGATGGCTACGTGACGGTGGCGCATCACTGGCACTTCGCATACACCGTGCAGGCGATGGAGAAGCCGGATAACTGGGTGCCGCCATTCAAGCCGGTGTTGCAAGACATGGGTGTCGACGCGGCGATGATCGCGGATTTTCACGGCGATGGGCATCCGCAGGATCAGACCGAGTTGCGATTGAAGGAACTGAAGGCGTACTACGAATACTGCCGCAAGCAGAGCGATGGGAAATTCTTGTTGATGCTGTCGGAGGAAGCCAACGTGCATTACGGCGGGCACTGGGCGGTAGCGTTTCCCAAGCTGGTGTATTGGATCATGGCGCCGTTGGGAACGCCGTCGTCGAAGCAGGAACGGCCTGGGTACGGGACGGTCTACAGGATCGGCAGCGCGAAGGCGCTGCTTGAAATGATTCGCGCGGAGAAGGGCTACGCGTATCAGACGCATCCACGAACGAAGGGGTCGAAGGGGTATCCGGACAAGATCCGCGGCGAGGAGCACTTTCTCGACGCGACTTACGCGGGCGCGGGGTGGAAGCAAATGCCGGCGGATATGTCGTCGCCGCGGATGGGCGAGCGCTCGTTGAAGTTGCTC
>VFZQ01000745.1 GCA_016871135.1 Acidobacteriota bacterium
AAGTTTCTGAAGATCCGCGAAAATACGTTCCTCTTTCATCTCGGCGACGACCCGATGGAGCGCGCCAACTTGAAGGACCGGCGCAAGGACGTCTATGACCGGCTCACGGCCGATTGGCAGGCGTGGAACGCGGCCATGCTTCCGCAGATCGATGAGAGTTTTACCGACGCGCACATCGGCTCGCAGTTTGCCGATCATATCGGGGACCTGCCATCTGATGGCAAGGCAGATAACCCGGCGCGGTGACCCGCTTACACGCCGCGTTTGTCGCCCCAGATATCGACGTGGATGCGGGGACTGTAACGATAGCCGCGATCGAGGCACAACGGTACGATCCACTGGGCTTTGGCGGCGATCGCTTCAGGCGAGCGGCCCTCAGCCATGAGTAGAACGTCGTCGGGGTTGAGATTGAGGCGCTTCGCGACCTCCTCGATCTCGGCCATATCGCCCGGCGCGGCGACAACGAACTTCCATTGGCACGGATAGCGGTCGCGGAGTTGTTCGAGCACGTCGTAGCGCAGGCGCGTGCGTTCGTGAACCTGCGCCCAGCGCGGGTCGTCGACGGGTGTCGAGTGCGACAGCTTGGGCGAGATGCTCATCAGGTCGCAGGCGACATCGGCCGTCACCGTGCCCGCTGTTTCGATGGTGATGTGCAGGCCTTCGGCGCGGAGGCGTTGCGTAAGATCGACCACGCCGGGCGCGATCATAGGCTCGCCGCCGGTCACGACGACGTACTTTGACTTGTAACCCAGAACGGCGTTCGCAATGTCATCGACTGATCGCTCGCTGCCTTCCGGATTCCACGACGTATACGGCGTATCGCACCACACGCAACGGAGGTTGCAGCCCGAAGTCCGCACGAAGACCGACGGCGCGCCGGCGAGTTTGCCCTCGCCCTGCACCGAGTGGAAGATCTCGGCGATCTTCATATGTCGTACCGGTCGAGCAGCCCATCGCGCACGCCGGCCTCTTCGAAGCCCTTGGCGCGCAGCAGACACGAATCGCAACCCAGGCACGGGCGGCCGTTGGGGGCGGGATCATAGCAGCTATGAGTCAGGCCGAAGTCGACCTTGAGAGACGCCCCGAGCCGGATGATGTCGGCCTTCGAGAGCTTGAGCAGCGGCGTATGGATCGTGAGCTTGGTGCGGCCTTCGACGCCGGCTTTTGTCGCGAGATTGGCCATCGACTCGAACGCGGCGATGAACTCGGGCCGGCAGTCGGGGTAGCCGGAGTAGTCGATGGCGTTGACGCCGAGGAAGATGTCGGAAGCTTCGAGGACCTCGGCCCAGGCCATGGCGAAGGAAAGGAAGATCGTATTGCGCGCCGGGACATAGGTGATGGGGATGCCAGTCGACATCTCGCCGGCAGAGCGGTGTTTCGGAACGTCGATCGCATCGGTCAAGGCCGAGCCGCCGAAGAGCCGCAGGTCGATCTTCGTGACGCGATGATCGGCGGCGCCCATCGACTCGGCGACACGCCGCGCGGCCTCGAGTTCGAAGATGTGCCGCTGGCCGTAGTCGAAGCTGAGCGCGTAGCAGTCGAAGCCCTCGCGCCGGGCGACGGCGAGGCACGTCGTCGAGTCGAGTCCGCCGCTGAGGAGGCAGATCGCTCTAGGCATTTTCGTCGATCCTCAATGCCAGGAAAAAGCCGAGCAGCGGGAAGGCCGACACCGCCGCCATTGCGTTGCCCAGCCCGAAGCGGTCGGCCATCGATCCGACAATCGGGATGAACAGCAGGCCCGCCGTGCCCCACGCGAAACCCATCATCAACGACGACACGGTGCCGGCCTGCGAGGGAACCAGCCTCTGCCCCATCACCAGATTCACGGGAATAGTAAACAGCAACATGAGGCCGGCGCAGCCGAGAGCCGCCAGCGCGATCCAACCGGTTGTGGAGAAGAAGAGGGCGAGGAATGGGAGGCATCCGGCCATCGAGATGACGATCACGCGCTTGCCGCCGAAGCGGTCGGCGAGGTGGCCGCCGACGAAACCGCCCAACCCGCCCGCAGCGAGATAGAGCGTCAGGCCGAGGGCCGCCTCGCGGACTGAATAGCCGCGCTCGCGGTTGAGGTAAAGCGGAATGAAGGCGGTGAAGACCAACTGGACGATCGACCGAATATAGACCAGAGTGAAGAGCACGGCGAGCGGCCGCCATTTGGCTTTAAGCGCGGTGAGGTCGAAGGCGTTCGACGAGGACTTCCTGGCCGCTGGCGCGAGTTCGAACTGCAACGCGAGCAGGGCTGTGACCAGCAAACCGGGAATCGCCCCGAGCCAGCTTCTCTCGATCCCGAGCCAAGTGAAGAAGGCCGGGCCGAAGGCGAGTCCGAAGGTCCCCGAGCTGATAAACACGGCCATCCAGCGAGAGTGATTGCCGGTCATACGCGCGGTGGCGTTGGCCGAGGCTTGCGGATGAAAGGACGCGATGCCCGCGCCGCCGAGCACCACCATGACAACCAGCGCCCAGTAGCCTGGGGCGAGGCCGAGGCTGGAGATGAACACGCCGGCGACGGCGGGCGCGAGCACGGTAAACATCCGAGAGCCGAGTTTGTCGGAGAGGATGCCGTAGACGGGCTGCATCAGCGAGCTTGAAAAGACCAGCGCGCCGGCCAACATTCCGGCCTGGGAAAGGGTCAGATGGAAGCGCTCGACCAGAACGGGCTGGAAGGCGCTGAGGCCGCTCGAATAAAGGTCGATAAAGAAGTGAGCGAAGGCCAACAGCGCCAGCGCCCGGTAGGCCGCGGAGGAGTCGGGCGCCGCCGGGACGGGCAGCGTGGCGGATGGGGCGCTCATGAAACGGAAAAAAGCCTTAAAATACCGAGTATAGCGAAACACGTCTTTTCGAACGGGGTTAAGAACGTCATGCAAACTAAGTTCGTGGTGTGTCTGGGCGGCCTCTTCGCCGCGTTTGCTCAGGCGCCGACCGCGCCGGTGGTCAGCCCGCGAGGCGTTGTGAACGCCTTCACGCTGCAACCCGCGCCGACGTCGGTGGCCGCGGGCGGAATCATCCAGATCAACGGACTGAACCTGGGCCCGGCCGCTGGGTGGAGGGCC
>VFZQ01000746.1 GCA_016871135.1 Acidobacteriota bacterium
TCCATTTTGCAGTACCGTGGCTGAAAGCAGCCCGCCTGAAAGGCGGGGGGATTAGACCCGGCGCTGCGATACTAAACGTCCGTGTTCCTATGGCAGTTCCGCCGGGATCGACGACCGACGTCGTCGTCAGCATGCGGTCGGTTCCGTCCAATCAGCCCGAAAGCGGCGGCGTCATCCGCACCGTCATTGCGGTGAAGTGATTCGAAGTCTAACCTCATTCGAAGTCTGGCCGGCGGTCGTCATTACCGCCGGCTGCAGTCCGGCCGGCACTCCCGCATCCACTCGAATGTTGATCTGCTGAAGACCGGGAAATCCCGGCGCCGCGCCGCTGAATAACACATCGGCGGGGCGGCCGCCGACCGTCGCAGTTACCGGCGCAACTCCGAACCCGGTTCCGTAGATCTCAAAGATCCGGCTCCCTCGGTCGATCGCCGCGGCCAAGCCCGTCGCCGTGTCGTGGAAGACTCCGGGCTGAGAGAGCGCCACCGGAACGTTCGCCGGTTCGGAGGCCCCGGCGATGTTCTGGATCCGGACGACAGCGGTAGCGGCGAGTGTCGCAAACGCGGGCGCCAGGAAGTTGATCTGCGTGTTGTTTGAGAAGAAGACCGTTGCGTTTCTACCGTCCACTGTCACCGTACCGCCACGCAGGTTCGATCCGAACACTGTCGCTATCGCGCCTGGCGCGATACCAGGCCGAAACGACGCCGCATTGACGACACCGTTGGCCGCAATTGCCGGCCTCGACAACGCTACCGCTTCCGCCACCGGAGACGCCGCCCCTTCAACCGTAAACCGTAGCGTGTTCACAGCCGACGAGGAAGGTGTCCACACAAACGACGCGGTCCCGTCAGCGGCGGTCACAACCGTCGCGTTCGCGACTGCTCCGCCAGTCGCGGTCACGCGCAGCCCGGCATACGGCAGTTCGTTCGAATCGGTGACCCGCACGGCCACCGGCAACGGCAAAGCAAGTCCTGGAGTCGCCACCTGGCCATCGCCGCTCACCACGCGCAACTGCAAGCCGCCTGCGTTCGCGGCCACGGCCAGCCGCGCTTCGGTGGCCATGTATCTTGAATTACCAACCGCTTCCAACTTCAGCAGTTCTACGCCCTCGCGCGCCGGACGATACGAGAGCGAAACGCTGCGAGCGCCTCGCGGAATCACTCGATCCACCACGCCACTTGGCCCAGTTAAGCGAACCGGCAGGTCAACTTCCGCGGGCGCAGCCAGGGACGCGGTCAGATTCTGAGCGAATCCAGCAAGCGCCCCGGCCGCCGGCTCGATCGACAACCGCAGCGATCGCAGCAACTCGGACTCCATCTGAATCCGGCCTTCCGAATAACGGCCATACGCCTCGCCGAATTCCGCGCGATACCGCTCCAGTTTGGCGACGTCCGCGGCACTCGGCTCGGCGCCCTCGGGCACAATCAGGATAAACGCGATTCGATATCGCCGCTGCTCGACAGTGTGATCGGGAACGCGGCGGCCTTCCACCGCAATCAGATCGTCAACCGTCACGTTCCGCCGTACGCCTCCAAACGCCACGCCAACGCGCGGGTCGACAATCCCCGGGCTAATTGAAGCGCCTTCCACCAGAAACGTCGGCGGCACCTCTTCCGGCGCGCGCACGCCCATCAGGTATTGATCAAGCGGCGAGAAACCCTCCACCGTCGCCACGGTCGTGAACCGCGGCTGCGCATTCTCACCGTTGTCCTGAATCCGGTTGCCCTCGAGAATCGACGCCTCCGAATTGAACCGGAAATTCCAATGAAACCCCTGGCGCCCCAACATCGGCCGTAACACCGGGTTCGCCGCGTCTCGAACGCTGACGAAGGCCAGAAAGAGATGTCCCGCCTCATGGGCAACAACAGTCATCCCTGTGTCACCGGTAGCACCGCGCAACCCGAATGGGCTCGCCGGGGCGGTGGGATAGTTCGACAACGGCCCCATGTTTAGCACCGCTTGCAACCGCGCCGCCGAACCATACTGCCTGCCGATATCCACCGCTGTATCGCCGATCCCTCGCCGCTTTGTCCGTACCGTGGATTCGAACGCCAGCGTCCCGCCGCCAATCTGCGAGCCCATGGCGTTGAAAAACGCCAGGTAATCATAGGAGTCGTCGTGCGTTTCATAGAACCGGCGCGCGGCGGCGACCAGATCGAGTTCGTTGCCATCGCCGAATCGCTCGGCAATCAGACCGTCGCCAGACCCCGTGCGCGTATCGCGAAACGCGGCGAGCGAGAAGCGCGCGGGGCTGTCCCCCGGCGAAATTCCGGACACGCCATCGGCGACGGCAATCGACTCCCACGCCATCTCGATCTTGCCGTCCGGATACAGCCGGATTTGAAACGTCTGCGGCCGGCCGAATCCGAAGTCGGAGTACTCGGGTACACGGTCCCATGTGAAGACCACCCGCTGCGGTGTCAACAACACTCGAATCGCGCCGGATCCGGCCGAGGGATCCAGATCCGTGAAAAGCGCGGCAATGCGCGGCGCGCCGGCCGCCATTCGTCCGAGACTGCGCTCGGTCGACGCGCTGTCGCCTTCGGCGAAGGTCAGGTTGCCGTCGGAGTTGACCCAGACCTCGCGGTAAGACTCGCCGTAAAAAGGAAACGAAAACGGCAGCGCAAGCTTGCGCGAATCGTCGTCCCCGATGCCGGTGATCGCCGTAGCGCCGTTAATCGCCGACGAATCGTAGCCGCCATCCGTGGTGCGGTATGCATAACCGCTCGCGCCAAGCACAAACGCCACCTGCAGGCCAACGAGGTTAAACGGATTGCGCTGGCCAAAAATCGCATCGTCGTTCCGCATTACCGCGATATGCCCGACATCGCTGTCGGCGCGGCGCACGGGCGCGGCCGAACGGACCTTCGACGAAGCCCGCAGCCGCTGCGCCTTCGCATGCAGATCCAGTTCCTCGCGCCACCGCTCCGGATACGTTCCGCAAAACGTGCCGCCGCTCCGCGCGGCCAAAATCTGCGCGGCCAACGCGTAACACAGGAAAACAGTTACTCGCGAATTCATCCACCATTGTAAAATACAAAACGAGA
>VFZQ01000747.1 GCA_016871135.1 Acidobacteriota bacterium
AGTATCCTGCGCAGTGCCGGCTCGCAGGACTTGATTCGGGTGATGAACTCGCACGCGGCGATTGTCGACGCACTGCGCAAGCGCGATCACGCGCTGCTGGAGCAACTGATGGCCGAACACTGCCAAAGCGCCTACCAGGAGTTCCTGGACTCTGACAGCGTAGACTGCCGGACCTTCGTCCAGCGGCGGCTAAGTACGATGCAGGAGACTGTATGATTTCCAGACGTCATTTCCTCGGCGCGCTCGGCGCCGCCCCATTCGCGGCCGCGCAGACTCGCCGGCCGAACATTGTCTTTGTCCTGATCGACGACATGGGCTGGACCGATCTCGGCTGCTTCGGCAGCACGTTGTACCAGACACCGAACATCGACAGGCTGGCCAAAGAAGGCATGAAGTTCACCAGTGCCTATGCCGCCTGCGCGGTCTGCTCTCCAACCCGCGCCGCGGTGATGACCGGCAAGTATCCCGCGCGTCTTCATCTGACCGATTGGATTCCCGGCCGAGTTCCGCCCGGCCTCAAGATGAAGCCTCCCGCGTGGAAACCGCAACTCGCCCTCGAAGAAACGACAATCGCCGAAGCATTGAAACCCGCCGGTTACGTCTCGGCCAGCATCGGCAAATGGCACCTGGGCGGCGAGTCGCACTACCCCGAGAAACAAGGCTTCGACGTCAACTTTGGCGGCTGTCACATGGGCGCCCCGCCGACGTTTTTCTATCCGTATAACATTCCGAACATCAAGGACGGAAAGCCAGGTGAGTACCTGACCGATCGTCTGACCACCGAGGCGCTGAATTTCATCGAGCGCTCCAAATCACAACCGTTCTTTCTTTATCTTCCGCACTACGGAGTCCACACGCCGATCGAGGCCAAGGCCGACGTGGCCGAACGCTACCGCAAACGCATGAAACCCGGACAGGCGCACACGCATCCGGAATACGCGGCGATGGTCGAGAGCATCGACGACAGCGTCGGGCGCATTATGAAGAAGCTCGACGAGTTGAAGCTCACGCAGAACACGATCGTGATCTTCACGTCCGATAACGGCGGCGTCGTAGGCCGGCGGCACATTACATCGAACGCGCCGCTGCGAGAGGAGAAGAGTACGCTCTACGAAGGCGGCATCCGCGTGCCGATGATCGTGCGCTGGCCGGGGGTCGTCACGCCCGGATCCGTGTGTGATACGGCGGTGAGCAGCGTCGATCACCTGCCGACGCTTGCCGATGCCGCTGGCGTTGCCGCACCCGCAGGCGTTGACGGCGTCAGCCTGATGCCATTACTGAAGCAGCAAACCGGCTTCCAGCGCGATGCCATCTACTGGCACTATCCGCACTACAACTTCCATCAGCCGTTGATCCCGATGCGCCCGGCCGGTGCGATCCGGCGAGGCGACTTCAAGCTGATCGAGTTCTACGAGGATGGCGCGCTCGAGCTCTACAACGTTCGCGAGGACATCGGCGAACGTAAGAATCTGGTGTTGAACCAGCCGGAGAAGGCGAAGGAACTGCACGCGGCACTGGCTGCGTGGCGCAAGTCGGTGGGCGCGCAGATGCCAATCCCCACGCCGGAGAATTACAATCCGGCGGCCACGGAGGAGTGGATGCGTGAGCGCTTCCGCCGCCAATCGGAACGGGGAGGAGACCGATAGTCCCATGATGAAGTTGCAAGGCATTTTGCCGGCGATTGTGACGCCGTTCGACAAACGCGGCGACTTTGCGCCCGCGGCATTCGAGCGGCTGCTGGATCACGTTTATCGCTCGAAGGTCGACGGCCTTTACGTCACGGGCAACACCGGCGAAGGGTTGCTCATCCCGGTGGAACAACGAAAGCAGGTCACCGAAGTCGCGGTGCGTTGTTCACCGAAAGGCAAACAGGTCATCGCTCATGTGGGTGCGTATCGCACCTCCGACGCGCTCGAACTCGCTCGGCACGCCGCCGAGTGCGGCGCACATGCGATTGCCAGCTTGCCACCGCTCGGACCGTACTCATACGCCGAAATCCGCGCCTACTATGAGCGGCTGGCCGCGGCTTCGGACTTGCCGGTGTTGGTCTACTACTTTCCGGCCATGTGTCCGGCGATTCAAGGCGTGCAACAGGCGCTCGAATTACTAGCCATCCGGAACGTCGTGGGACTCAAGTTCACCGACATGGATCTATACAAACTCTGGCAGATCAAACAGACCGGCCGCGTGGTCTTCAATGGCCACGACGAAGTGATCACCGCCGGGCTCCTGATGGGCGCCGATGGCGGCATCGGGACGTTCTACAACGTGATTCCCGAACTCTTCGTCGAAGCCCAACAACTGGCCCGGCACAAGGATTGGGCAGGCGCGCAGGCTGTACAGGCGCGCATTAATGAACTAGTCGCCATCGGGCTCCAGTTTCCCCTAACGCCCGCGATCAAGACCATCCTCGCGTGGCAGGGGCTCGACTGCGGCGAGGCGCTGGCGCCTCGGCGTTCACTCAGTGCCGAGGAAAAGAAACGCTTACGAAAACTGCTGCGCGCCTCTTCGCACGCGGCTTTGGCCGGTTAACCGAAGAAAGGCAGTCAGCCCATGTTCATAAAGATTGCGTTGCTGTTGGTTCTCACTCCTGTGATTGCCTTCTCGCAGATCCTGTATGGAGGACTCGTCGGCAACGTCACCGACGCCTCGTCGGCCGCTATTCCCGGTGCGAAAGTCGTCATCACGCATCAAGGCACTGGCACGACGCGCGAGGGCACCGCGAACGAGAGCGGCATCTACAGCTTCCCCACCATTCAGCCCGGAACCTATCAGGTGAACGTCACCTCCGGTGGATTCCGCTCCTACAAGCAGACGGGCATCGAGGTGGCGGCCAACAGCACCACGCGCGCCGACGTCAAGCTCGACGTGGGCGACGTGAACGAAAGCGTGACGGTGGAAGCCTCCGCGGCGACCCTCCAGACGGACCGGGCCGAGGTGCGCCACGAGATGGGCAAGACGACGCTCGAGAACATGCCCGTGCCGGTCGGCCGCAACTACCAGATGCTGCTGGGCACGCTGCCCGGATTCTCGCCGCCCCGCAACG
>VFZQ01000748.1 GCA_016871135.1 Acidobacteriota bacterium
CGAAGGCCGATCTACCGACGCCGGCGTTGATCGTCGATCTCGACATGCTCGAGTCGAACCTCACGAAGATGGCGTCGTATCTAAAGGCGCAGGGCCGCGCGTTCCGGCCGCACGCCAAGTCCCACAAGTGCGCTGAGATCGCGCATCGCTGTCTGAAGGCTGGGGCGGTGGGCGCGTGCGCGGCTAAGATCGGCGAAGCGGAAGTGCTCTCCGACAAGGGTGTGGGCGGTCTACTTCTGACGACGGCGATGGTGGGCAAACACCGGATCGAACGAGCGGTGCGGCTGGCTTCGAAGCGTCCCGATACGATTTTCTCGGTCGACAACGTCCAGAACGCGTCGGACTTGAACGACGCCGCGCGGGTTGCCGGAAAGAAACTGCGCGTGGCCGTCGATCTGAACGTCTCCAACCGCACTGGGATCACGCCGGGCGAGCCCGCGGTGGGGTTGGTCGAGCAGATGACGAGATTGTCGAATCTGCAATTCGCGGGCATTCAGTCGTATGCCGGATTCGCGGCGCACATCCATGGCTTCGAGGCGCGCAAGAAGGGATCGGAAGAAGCGATGGGCCGGGCGGTCGAGACGCGGCGGATGCTCGAGAAGAAGGGAATTGCCTGCAACTGGCTGAGCGGCGGATCGACCGGAACTTATAACATCGACTCGCATATCGACGGAGTCACCGAGATTCAGCCCGGCAGCTTTTTGTTCATGGACATCGAGTACAACCGCATCGGCGGCAAGGACACCGGCGAGGTCTACAAGGACTTTCAAAATTCGCTGAAGGTGCTGGCGACCGTCTACAGCAAGCCAACCGATGAGTTCGTGATCATTGACGCGGGGTTGAAGGCCTTTGCGACCGATAAGCCCTTTGCGCCCGAGGCGCGCGATTTGCCGGGCGTAAAGTACGGCTACGCGGGCGACGAACACGGCAAGCTCGACCTTCGGTCCGCGACAAAGGCGGTCAATCTTGGCGACCGCGTGGAACTTGTGGTGCCGCATTGCGACCCGAACGTGAATCTTTACGACAAGATGATCGCCGTGCGCGGGGAGCAGGTTGAGGCGATTTGGACGATCGACGCGCGCGGGAAGCTGCAGTAGCGTTTAGCGGTAGGTGAAGGGATCGTAGACTTCGACGCCGAGGCTTTCGAAGTCGCGGGTGTTGCGGGTGGCGATGGTGAGGTGGTGCACACGGGCGGTGGCGGCGATCATGGCGTCCATCATTAACGTGTCGCTCGCAGTCTCCATGATGACCGCCCGCTCTCGAAATTCTTCCGCGCCCATGGGCAAGATTCGATAATTGTCCACGACGCTGTCGATCCATTGATCAATCTCGCCGGCCTTCCGGCGATCCTGCCGTCGAGTTATTTCCGCGCCTGCCTGCATTTCAGCAAGTGTAACCGCCGAGACGAAATGCAGCGACTCGCTCGTAGCCGAAATCCATGCCGCAAGTCCACCATGTGGGCGCGTCTTGCGCATTTCGGATACAACATTTGTGTCCAGGAGAAACATTACTCTTCAAGCGAAGGCGGCGGGCGCAGTTTGAATTTTCGCTTTCGCAAGACGGGATCGAAATCGAACCGCGGCTCCGGTGCAAGCAGCCAATCTTTCAGCGTAGGATACTTGCTTTCCTTGATTCGCTTCCACTCCGCCATCGGTACGACCACAACCGTTTCGACGCCCTGCTTAGTCACAATTTGCGGGCCTTCGGTTTCTGCGTGCGCGATGATCTCGCCGACGCTTACGTCTTCCATCGCCCAGGTACTCATACCCTAATTATTGCACCGGTAGAAACACTCCCCGCCGATCCAAGTCTCGAGCACGGTGATCACACCGTCGCTCGACTGTTCGAACAATACCAGATCCGCTCTCTCGCCGGGGGCAAGCCCGCGCTGACGCCCCGCGATGCGGCCGACGCGCGCCGGATTCCGCGTCGCCATTGTGATGGCCTCGACCAGCGACAGGCCGCCGAGCCGCATCAGGTTTTCGACGCCCTTGTGCATTTTCAACGCCGACCCAGCCAGGCGCGTCTGGCCGGCCAGCACCACGCGGTCGTCTTCGGTCAGATCGACAGCCTGATCGGCCAGCATGTAGCGCCCGGGCGCCGCGCCGGCGGGCGAACTGGCGTCGGTCACAAGGATCGAACGCTCCACGCCCTTGGCTCGCAGGGCGACCTTCAGAAACGTCTTTCCAATGTGAATGCCGTCGGCGATGAAGTCCGCGTTGAGACGATCTTCGGCTAACTGTTCCCAGATGTAGTTGGGATGTCGCGGCAGAACCGCGTGCGCGCCGTTGCCGAGGTGCGTCGAAAGCGTCGCACCCGCGGAGACCGCCGCCTGAATCTGCTCGCCGTTGGCCGCGGTATGGCCGATGGCGACGGTGACGCCTTCGCGAACGAGTTGTTCGATGTAGGCCGGCGCCTCGGGCCACTCCGGTGCGATCGTCACGAGTTTGACGTGCCCGTCTGTCGCATCTTGCCAGCGCTTGTACTCCTCGACATCGGGCGGGCGAACGTGGTGTTTCGGATGCGCGCCGCGCGGTCCCTCTTCGGCGGCGATGTGCGGACCTTCGACGTGATAGCCTTCAATGGCCACGCCTTCGCGCAGCGCCAACTTTGCTTTATGCAAGTTGGCAAGCGACCCGAGCATGCCCTCACGGCTGCCGGTGATTACGGTTGGCAGCAGCCGGGTCACGCCGCAGGCGAACTGGACGTGGAGCGACCGCGCAATGTCCTCTTGGGTCGTCGTGGGCCAGTTATAGTCGACCCCTGCGTACCCGTTTACTTGTAGGTCGATGAAGCCGGGAGCGACGTAAGGTAACGCTTCGCTCGGCTCCACAAGGTCATCGACAACCCGGATGACCGAGTCAAATTCAACCATCACTCGTTCGCCGCGAGCGGCGTCCACGCCAAAACATTTTCTTGCCATTATGTCTTATCCACAAGTTTTGGACAAAGTGTCGCCTGCAACTCACTGAATCCAAAGGAAATAAAAATTGTGGGAAATCAGTGTTTCCCCCTAGCGGAGAAGCCCGCAAACTGGTACAACAAC
>VFZQ01000749.1 GCA_016871135.1 Acidobacteriota bacterium
TCCAGCGTCTTCAGAAGGAATTTCGCGCCCTCGGCTACTTGGTTGACCTGACTCCTATTACTACTGCTCCCGAGGCATCTCGTGCATGACCTTCAACGGAGTGCTTGCGCTAGCCGAATAACTGGGCCACTGGCTGTGCCCGTTTTTGTGCGCACTCTGTGCGTAGCAGCGTTACCCGCGCTTGCGAACGTCCAAGGAACCCTTCGCCGCAATCCCTTCAATCCAAGCAACTTGGCGCAATCCTGAGCAAAAGCGAGCAATCCTGCCAAGTTGTTGATTCCAGGAAACGAGACGGCTTCGAACCAGAGGGTCGGGAGTTCGAATCTCTCCGGGCGCACCACTTGACGTACCTTGGATACATTTTTCGGGACAAATGTTTCGCCCATAGTGTGTCAGCCGGGCCGTTCAAGTAGACTAGATAACGGCATGCGGATTGCGATTCTCAACCCCGACACGATCGGCGACGTAATCATTCGGCAGCCGATGTTCGCGGCGCTGCGCGAGCGCGGGCACGAGTTGACGCTGATTGTGCGCGACCTGGTTGCGCCGATCGCCGGAATGATTGCGCCCGGCGTCTCCGTGCTCCAGTACCCATGCAATCCCTATGCCGAACAGTTCAACTGGGCGTCGCCCGAAGGTGCGGCGTTCCTGGCGAATTTACGGACGTTCGGCCCGGACCTAATCGTGATCGCTCCGTTTCAGTACACAGAGTTCGATCAGTCCGTCGTCGGTTTTTTTCCGGATGTACGTGCGGTCGCGATGGACGGATTGCTGCATGTGCCGGGCTATCCGCCCGCCGAGGCGATAGCTCTGCGGCCTCGTTTGCGCCCTCTCGTTGCCGCTTCCGCCGAAAGCCCGGAAACGCGGAAAAACGAACTTCTCTGTAGTGCCGCGTTGGGAGAGAATGTAGACCTGCCCCCACCAACGCTGGTGGCGTCAGATGCCGTTCTCGCCGAGGCCGACTGTAAACTCGAGCAACTCGGATTAAAGCGCGGCGGCTATTGGTGTGTCTGCGCCGGCGACTTCAAACAATTACACGTAAAGAACTGGGAGCCCCAGCGCTGGGCTTCGATGCTGCAATCTCTGGTGCGGAAACATAGCGTTCGGCTTCTGTTCATCGGCGTGCGCGAGGAGCACGAAGTGACGGTCCAGATCCTCGACAGGATGGGAGAGGAAGGCAAACACGCAACCGACCTGACCGCGGAGCCAACCGGACTCGACCTCCTCATGGGATTGCTTGCGAGATCGGCGGGATACATCGGAAAGGATACGGGACCGATGCACGCCGCCGCGGCATTGGGAAAGCCTGTGTTGGCGCTGTTTGGGGGGGGGGAGGTTGGCCTAGATTCGTTCCAGCGGCTCGCATTGGTCGCGTCTTAACCGTCGGTGTCCCTTGCCAGGGGTGCGGATGGTATTGTCACCTCGAGCGCTCCGTCTGTGTCAAGGACATTCCAGCGGATGCCCTCGCGGCGGCCGAATTGGTGGTCTCTGGCGCGTGCCAGGATTTTCAGGTTTCCGTATTACAGCCGTCTCCAGCGGCTTCGGCCAGCCTCGTGCGCGAGGCCTGGACGCGGCATTGGGAGATGAAAAAGTCCATCGACAAAGAACGCGCCGACTTCATGCAATGGCATCAGGATCGCGTCTCCGACATAGACAAACTAAAAGCGGAGCTGGCGGCGAAGGTGGCGCTTGTCGATTCCGGAATCGTTGAAGCCGAGCGTGCGCGCGCGCGAACGCTTGAAGAACGAGTGCGCGAGCTCGACCTTCGCGCCGAGGAGTTACTGGCCGAGAGCCGAACGATCCTTTTCAGTCATCGGGAGCTTGCGGAGTCAAAAAGCGCGGTCGAGCTGCGATTTGCCGTGTTTCGGCGGAGGGCCGCGGAGAAAATCGTCGACGCCCGGCGAGCCGAGCGCGATGCGCGATTGGCGGCCGACGGTGTGCGAGCGTCGGTCGAAGAGCGCCTTCTCGCGGCGAAGGAAGAGTCAGATGCCGAGCGCTCAATCGAATCGGGGAAATTGCGCGCGGCAGCCGCCGAACTCGAACGCATGCGGGTGCGGCTGGCCGAGTCCGATTCGGAGCGCCTTTCGGCGATCGCCGAAATGGAAAGCATGTTGCGGGATGCGCGGAGGGAACTCGATTCGGCATTGCATCTGATCCCCGAACTGCGTACGGAAAACCTTGCACAAAAAGCGGAGTTAGTTGCGATGGAGCGGACGTTGGAGTCCGTGCGGTTGGAGTTAACGGGTGCGCGCTCCGGGTTTGCGGAGACACTCGCGTTAGCGGAGAGCTTGTCGAAGGAATTGGAGCTAGTCCGCGGCGATCAATCCGCCAAGCAAGCGTTAATCGAACGCATGGACAGCCACATCAAGTTGCTTGAGACGGATCGCGCCGACCGGGGCGGGCAAATCGAGACGTTGCATCAGATGATCTACAAGCTGCGCGACGATCATTTGCTCCAACTGGCGGCCGCCGGCCAGCGCGTCGAAAACCTGCGCGCCGAGTTCGCGACGTACAAGACACGGCTGCCCATCCGGATGCTGCGAGCCTTGGGACTCGCCTAGTTCGGCCCACATGAGAGAATTAGACTTCCGCCCTTTTATGCGCCTAGCCGGGTTTGCACTACATGCGGCCATTGGCCTTTACGCGCAGTCCGGTGTGATCACGACGATCGCCGGCGCCCAGCGCGGATTTGGCGGCGACGACGGCCCCTCGGCGCGCGCGCAGTTCGCGCTGGCCAATTTGCAAAATGAATGCGATCCGGCCAGGTTCGAAGAGCAGAGCCACATTAGTGTCGATCGCGCCGGGAACATCCTTCTCGCCGACGGCAATAATCATCGCATCCGGCGCATCGCGCTCGATGGAACGATTACATCCATCGCGGGCAGCGGTGAGCGGCCATCGACGGATCGATGCACGCCGCTTGGGGGTGGGACGGCCGCGGGCGATGGCGGGCAGGCGCGGGCCGCACGGCTTTACGGTCCGTCACATGCAATCCAGCTTGAAAACGGCAATCTTCTGATCTGCGATCAAAAGAACAAC
>VFZQ01000750.1 GCA_016871135.1 Acidobacteriota bacterium
GCGAGTCTCCTGTTCTCGTCTTGACAACAAGATCATCCGACAGACGACCGGTGGTTTCAAAATTTCAAATGTTTTTGGCTAGAATTTCGCGGCGGTCTCGGTGGCGACGGCGCGCAGCAGCTTTTCATTGGCGTCCCGATTTTCCAGCAGCCGTCCGCGGCGCGGCGAGATGCCGAGTGTGCGGAAGTAGCTGGCACTGATGACTTGCATGCTCATGCGGCGGCCGATGTCGAAGCGCGGGGGCAGGGGATTGGGCGTGACGTTGGCACCGAAGCAGCAGCCGGCCAGCGGCAGATCGCTGGTCCAACCGGCCTCTTCCACGCCTGCGACCTCGGCGATTACATCGCGCAGGCGCAACTGATAGGGCACACGTTTGGAGCCTTCTTTCAGCACGGGATCGGGGATCGAAATCGAGAACGTGATGAGGTCTTGCGGGTTGAAACCAACCCACACTTGCGTGAGCCGCTTCAGATGTAAGAGCATGACGGCGCTGCCCGCTAGAAGCGTGACGGCGAGGGCGATCTCGCAGACGACTAACGCGCGGGAGAGCGTGCGTGTGCGAATGCCGGCCGAGCCGCGAACGCCGTCGTTGAGCGCTTCAGCCGGCTGCGTGCGCAGCGCTTGCCAGAGCGGCGCCAGGCTAAAAACAGCAGTTGCAATCAACCCGGTGAGAGCGGCGAAGACGAAGGCTCGCCAATCGACACTGACGAAAGCTCCCCGGTGAAAGTCCTTACCTGCGAGTGCGAGGGTGCCGTGCACCAGCGGAATGCTAATGGCAATGGCGCCGAACATGGCGGGAATGGCGAGCGCCGATCCTTCGAGCAAAAACTGCGTCGCGAGTTGCCGGCGCGTTGCGCCGAGCGCGACGCGCAATGCGGTTTCGCGGGCGCGGTTGACCGAGCGCGCCAGGAAGAGTCCGGCGACGTTGGCACAGGTGAGAAGTAAAAGAATCGCGGCTGTTGCGAAGAGCAGAAGCACGGCGGGCCGGATCTCTTCGTTGGCGATTTTGGTGAGCGGGTCGACGCGCGCGGTGTATTTGGGATGAGGTGCTTCGGGGCTGGCGGCGATCAGCGCCGCGACGCGGGCGACATCGGCGCGGGCCTGGTCTTCGCTAACGCCGGGCTTGCGGCGCGCGTAGCAGAAGTTGGCGCCGGCGCCGAGGTGTTGGCCTTTGCCGGTGGGATCGAGAAACGTCCAGACGGAGATCTCGGGTTGCTCGAAGGGTAACGCGAAGTCAGGGCCCATCACGCCGGTGACGGTGTAGATGCGTTTGTCGAGAGTGACGGGTTTGCCGACGATGTTCGGATCGGCGCCCAGGCGCTGCCAGAAGCCGTAGGAGAGCGTGACTCCGGCGTCATCTTGCAACCACTGGCCAAGGTGAGGACGGACTTCGAGGCCATTGACCAGCGACGGAGTGACGCGCGCACCGTGGACGACTTGCGGTGCGCCGGGCGAGGTGACGATGTAGTCTTGCGTCTGATACCAGCCGAAAACGTCGAAGCTTTGCGTTTGATCGCGGTAGGTTTGGAGGTTGCCGAAGGTGCTGGAGCCGTAGCGGTCGGGAGCGTTTGTCGATGCCGCGAAGATGAACAGATACCGTTCGCCGTGCGGGTAAGGAAGCGGGCGGAGGAGCAGGCCGTTAACGAACGAGAACATCGCGGTCGTCGCGCCGATGCCGATGGTGAGGGTGAGGATGGCGAGTGCGGCTACGCCCTTGGCGTTTTTCCAGGAGCGCCACGCGTGGAGAAGATGCGTTAGCATGCGCCTCTAGAGGGGGACAGCGTTGCGGCTGACGTAGTCGTCGACAGGGCTTTCGTCGCGGGCCACATAGTGGAAGACCTCAGCGTACCGCAGGCCGTGGGCTTTGCCGCGGACGCGGTCGCGCGAGAGGGCGAGATGTTTGGTGTATTGCCGATTGGCGGTTTCGTCGTCGTTGCCGAGTAGCGGCAGGCGCTTGCCCTGTCTTGCGAGGCGCGCCTTTAACAGTGCGCCGTTGTTACCCGCTGGGCCTTGCGTGACGTTGGCGAGATTGGCGTGGACCTTTGCGTCCATGAAGTCGGTGATATCGACAACGCGGTTGACGATCTGCGGGCCGCGCGCGAAATAGTACGCATCCTTTGGGCCATGCGGTGTGAGGCCGGCGCGGAAGTGTTCGGGGTAGTCCCACGTGCTGCCGGCCATCCAGAAGGCCGATTCGACGGCCTTGGCGCCGACGGTGTGATCGGGATTGCGCTCGTAAAGCGTCGAGGGATCGTAAACGAGGACCGTATCGACCTTCAAAACGCGGAAGAGGAAGATAAGACGCGCGCGCATTTCAACGATGGGCCAAGCGTCCATGTTGTGATTCGGGTAGTTGAGGAAGATCGACTCCTTGCACTTCAAGCGGCGTCCGACTTCAAACGTGTCGTTTTCATTGGTGTGTACGATCTCACCGATGGTGCGGCCGATGCCGGCCATGGAGTCGTTTGACAGCGTGATGAGATAGCCGGTGTAGCCTTCGTCGATCAGTTTGAGCACGGTGCCGCCGGCGAAGATGGGGATGTCGTCGCAATGCGGTTGAATGGCGGCGAGGACCTTGCCCTGATGGGGCTTGCCGGAGAGGCGGCGCTCGATGGTGACGGCGCTTTGATAGGACACGCTGCCGGTTCCGCCGGACTCGTACTCACGGTTGATCTCGGGCTCGGGGACGCCTTGCAAGAGGCTTGAGGAAAGGACGAAGTCTCGGCGCTGCATCCGACGATTATGAAGGATTTTGCGGCGGTTCGCTGGACTGGGGGCGATCGCAGGGGCAACAGTCGGAGCAGCGGCGGCAGCGCGCGCAGCGGTGGCTCAGGCAGGTGTCCTTGGTGCACCAGGCACAAATATCTTTGGAGGGTTCGTGACAAATGCTGCACGAAAAATGGGACGGAGCGATCAAGGGCGATCCTTCTTTGCGGGGGCGGGCTTGGGCTTGGCGGCCGGGCGGGCCGGAGGCTGGCGGACAATCATGTCGCGGCAGCGTTGCGCTTCGTTATCCATGACGTTGAACTCGGCTTCA
>VFZQ01000751.1 GCA_016871135.1 Acidobacteriota bacterium
GACCAGGATACGCTGATTCTCTTCAGTTCCGACAACGGCGCGCCGGTGAACCTCGGCGACAACGGCGGCTCCAACGGTCCGTTGCGGGAAGGCAAGGCCACGACATGGGAAGGCGGCTATCGCGAACCGTTCATCGCGTGCTGGAAGGGCCGCATCGCTGGGGGGCGCGTCTCGTCCGAGGTGGCGTCCACGCTCGATATTTTCCCGACGCTCGCGCGTCTGGCCGGCGCGAAGCCCCCACAGGACGTCGTCCTTGACGGTCACGACCTCGCGCCGCTTCTGTGGGAAAACAAGACTCGGCCACAGCGTGATTTCTTTTACTATCACGCCGGCACGCTGCACGGCATGCGGCGCGGTCCTTGGAAGCTCCGCCTGCCCAATCCCAAACAGCCGGAAAAGGCTCAGCTCTTCCACCTGGAAGCTGACTACGGCGAACGCTTCGATGTCGCCCATCTCCACGCGGACATCGTGGCTCAGATGCGCGACGCCATGGCCAGTCACGCGGCCACCTTTACCGGCAAGCCAACGCAACGTTGACGCGTGGCGGTCGCGCCCTCGAAGGCGCTCGGCTAAAATCGTTGTTGATGAGCGAAACAGGACAGCCCCTTCCACCCGCGACGTTTGAGTTCTTGGTGTTCAGCATCCGTATGCAGGCCGAGAGTCATCTTGGTCTGGTGCAACTGACCGAAGAAAAGCAAGAGCCGAATCTGCCGATGGCGCAGCATGCGATCGATATGTTGGCGATGCTGCTCGAAAAAACAAAGGGCAATCTGGAGACCGGCGAAAAGCGGGCGCTGGAGAATTCAGTCACCGAATTGCGGTTTCGCTATGTGCAGGCGGCGAGCGCCAAGGCGCCGGAGTGAGCGAACTCTCGCTGACGGTGCTGGGTTCGGGCACGTCGGTGGGCGTGCCGTCGATCGGTTGCGACTGCCGTGTCTGCACCTCGGAAGACCCGCGCGATAATCGCATGCGGCCGTCGGTGTGGGTGCGCTACGGCGGGCGCGAGATTATCATCGACACGACGCCGGACTTTCGAACGCAAGCGCTGCGGGCGCGGATTCCGCGGCTCGACGCGATTCTGTTGACGCATGGGCATGCCGATCACATACTTGGTCTCGACGACGTGCGGCTGTTCAATTTCCGGCAAAGCGGTTCGATTCCGGTGTATGGCAGCGCGGAGACGCTAGCGATCGTGAGGCGCGTGTTCGAATACGTGTTTGCCGAAGGGAGGAAGGAGTCGAGTTGTCCGAAGATCGAAGCGGTCGAGATCAACGGAGCGCCACTGACCTTGTTCGGCGTCGAAGTTGTTCCGATTCCGCTGTTTCACGGCAGCATGCCGGTGTATGGATTTCGTTTTGGAAAGTTGGCATATTTGACCGATCACAATCGCGTGCCGGAGTCGTCAATGGCTCTTCTTGACGGCCTTGATGTTTTGTTTCTCGACGCGCTGCGTTACAAGCCGCATCCGACGCACTCGACGGTGGATGAGTCGTTGAAGATCGTCGCGGCGTTGCGGCCGAAGATGGCCTACTTCACACACATCTGCCACGACCTTGGGCATGAGCGCGCCGAGAGCATGTTGCCGCCAAACGTGCGTTTGGCCTACGACGGATTAACCGTGTCGGTGGACAATTAGCGATGCAGGTGTTTCGTTCTCTCGATGAAGCGCGCGGGCGTTTCGGGCCATGCGCGGTGACGATCGGTAATTTCGACGGCACGCACATCGGCCACCAGGAGCTGTTTCGCGAGGTGGCGTTGCTGGCAAACGTGCATCGTTGGGCGCCGGCGGTGTTGACGTTCGACCCGCATCCGGCTCGAATTGTGGCGCCGGAGCGTGCGCCGAAGCGGTTGTCGACGCACGAGGAGCGTGTGGCGGTGATGAGCGATTGTGGGATCGAACGCGTGTTGATACTGCCGTTCGACGCGGCGCTGGCGGCGGTTGCGCCCGATGCGTTCGTGCGAGAGATTCTGGTTGGCGCGTTGGGGGCGAAGGCGGTGATCGTCGGCGACAACTTTCGATTTGGGCATAAGCACGCGGGCAATATTCATCTGCTCGCCGACCTGGGGCGCGAGCTTGGATTCGCGACTCATATCGAGCCGGCGATCCGTTTTCGCGGCGTGGTGGTGTCGTCGACCGAGGTCCGCAACGCGATCACAAGCGGGCGCGTGGGATTTGCGGGGCGGTTGTTGGGGCGGCCGTATGCACTCGCCGGAAGTGTTGTCAGCGGACATGGCATCGGCGCGAAGCAGACTGTGCCGACTTTGAATCTGGCGGCTGAAAATGAGGTGCTGCCGATGGCGGGCGTCTACATCACGCGCACGCGCGATCTAGACGGCGAGAGGCGATGGAACTCGATTACGAACATCGGCATGCGGCCGACGTTCGACGGCGATGCGTTGACGATCGAGACGTTTCTACTGAGTCCATTTGACGGTGCGACGCCGGCGCGCATCGCAGTCGAGGTGCTTCGGCGTGTGCGCGACGAGCGGAAGTTCGAGTCGCCCGAAGCGCTGAAGGCGCAGATTTTTCGCGATGTGGCGCGGGCGAATGCGTATCACAGGCGAGTGGCCTCGCTATAATAAAAAGATCCCTCCCAGGAGTATCCCCAAACAAAAATGAGCCTTTCAGCAGGAAAACGCAAGCACCTCACCGCGCTTGCCGATAATCGCGGTGTCATTGCCGCCGCCGCCATGGACCAACGTGGCAGTTTGCAGAAGTCGATTGCCGCGGCAAAGGGCATCGATGCGAAAGCAGTCACACAGGAGATGATGGAAGAGTTCAAGATCGCCGTTACGAAGGTCTTGACCCCGCACGCGTCCGCCATTCTTCTCGACCCGGAATTCGGCCTCCCCGCCGCGGCCGCCCGTTCCAGCAACGCCGGTTTGTTGCTGGCCTATGAAGCCTCCGGCTACGACAACACGCAGCCCGGCCGGTTGCCCGATCTGTTGCCGCACGTTTCGGCCAAGCGCATCGTCGACATGGGCGGCGACGCGGTGAAGATTCTGATCTACTACTCGCCGTTCGACGACGCCGGC
>VFZQ01000752.1 GCA_016871135.1 Acidobacteriota bacterium
TCGATGTCGTCGCCGATTTTCGCGTGGTCGATGACAAGCCCCGACATCGAGCCAAACGACGGCGCGCTCTGCTGCGACATGCCCGGCCGTCCGGGCAGAAACGTCTGCCGAACCGTGAGCTGCACGGCCGGCGAAGAACTCGCGGCCAATCCGTTGTCGACAAAGTCGCGGCTGTAGCGGGTGCGGAAACTCGCGACCGGAAGTCCCGTGCGGGAAACGTAGCCGACATTACCGGCGACCTGCACGTTGTTCACGCCATACAAGGAGGTCGCGACGGCGAACGCCGTACCGAGATCCGGTTGATTGCCAAGCTGCGCGTTGGCGCCATCACCGGCCGATACCTTCACAAGCCCGCGGGTATTGCTAAACAAACTATCGCCCGGTTTCGGACCCGGCAGGAATCGAAGCACCGGTCGCGTCGACATCGCCGACCGCAGCGCCCAGCGCCACTCATCGGTCAACAGTTGCCGCGGATTCGGACTGGCGTAAACAAACTCGACCGAGCTCAGCACACTCGCCAGATGTATCGACAGAAAACTGCGCATGCCGGGTTGGACCAGAATTCCTTGGCGCACCGCCGGCACGAACGCGGGCAGGGAAACGCGGATCATGTATTGATCCGGAACCAGGTCATCGAAGCCGAACTCGCCCTTCGGATTGGTCAGCGTTTTCATGACCAGTTTTTCGAAGCGGTTAAACAGCATCACCGTCGCACCCATCTGCGAAATGCCGCCGGGATCGGCCACAATGCCAACGATCGCCCCCGCCGTTTTCGGCAACTCCGCGCCTGAACACACCACGCCTAGGCCGGCGAAGATCAAGGCAAGCGGGCGGCGCGGTAGCGTCATTGGGCTCCTTGGAATACTACGTAACGCTGAACTTGGCGGATGGGGTTAGAGTCTGGTTGCGGAGTTTGTCCGTGACCTTGATCTTGATTTCGTATTGACCGGGTTGCAAGGACTGCAAGGGGAGGAGTTGCTCAATGGTGACTTCGGTCGGGCTGCTGCCCGCCTTCAGTTCTTCTTTGAATTCGAGGATCTTTTCGGCGGCGCCGACTTTGGTCACTTCGTAAACCACTTCGCCTTGCGGCTTCTTGGTTTTTTCGTCGGCTTCAAAATTATACAACTTCAGGTAGATACCCATCTTCTCATCGCGTTTGAACGACTCGGTCACCCGCGGGCGGACCTTCGTCGTGCCGATGACAAACTGGCCCGCGCCGATTGAGCGTGTTGGAACCTTCTCGATCAGATCGGCAAGCACCAGGCTCGACGCAACGAACTGGTCGTCTTCCATGCGCGGCACGTTGAGAGCCAACTCGTAGTTGTTCATGTTGCCGCCGTAGACGTCCTTCACAACGACGTTCAGGCGATAGGTTCCAGGGGGCAGGGGAATCGACTTCTGATAGATCGACGAACCTTTCGACGCCTGTTCCAACATCTCGGTCGGCACGTCGGTGGTCACGACTTCTTCGAAGACGTTGACGACGCGGCGCGACATCGAAGTGATGCGGCCGTAAATGTTGATCGCCGCCTTCGACACACCGTCCTTGTTCTGGAACTGCAAGTCCTTCTTCTCGATCTGAATCGTGACGTTGTTCTGGATCGACGATGAGGTCATGCGCATGAAATCGACGCGCACGCGAACCGGAAGCAGATTGAACTTAATCGTCGAGTTGACGGCGGCTTCCAGATCCTTGAACTTCACGGCGGGCGGCTTCTGCAAGCGCGCGAACTGTTGCAACCGTTCGAACTGGTTCATGCGCATCGGCAGCGGATTGGTGCCGGTGCCGAGACGCGTGCCGTCGGTGCGGCTGAAGCGGTCCGCCTTCGACGCCAGACCCATCTGTTCGATCAGCGTCAAGCCGGCGTTCGGGACCATCATCAGCGCGTCTTTTTCGGTCGGGTCCATCGTCATGCGGTATTCGCCGGTCATCGTGGTGTCGACGAATTCGATGATGATGTCTGAGCCGATTCCTTCGATCCAGCGATAGCGCCACTTCTCGAACGGGAACGTCGACGTCGTGCCGCCGCCTTCCTCGAAGGGCCGTTCATAGGTGCCGCCGGAGGGATGCGATTCGTTTTCATCGGGCGGCCCAAACGTGATGTAGATGCGGCCGCGGTCGGTCTTCCAACCGGGAATACCGGAGGCGTAGCGTTCGTTGGTGTAGGCGATGCGGCGGTAGTGCTCTTCCTTGAACTCGTTTTCCTGCGAGTCCGGCGTAGGATCTCGGCGCAGCCAGAACTGCTCGATGAACTGCTCGCGTTCTTCATCGGTCGAGAAGCGGCGGAACGCGGTCCGCTCTTCGTCGGTGATGATGTAGAGCACGTCTTCGTTCAGCCATTTACGATACGGCCCGAGCAACTCCTTGCGGAGTTTCTCTTCCTTCTGCCGCCGCTGCTTTTCGGTGAGAGGCTTGGCGACGGTTTCGCTGGGCCCTTCGTCCTTCTTTTTCTTATCGGCGGCATAGCCCAACGACAAGGCGGCGATGAGAGCCGGAACGAGCACTGTGCGGTTGAGTTTCATTGATAACACCACGCTAGTTTGATTCTAGCACCGTGACGGGCCGCGTCAAGGACTCGTTTCGTAAACTTATCTACCCTGAAATGTGTGAGTTGGCGGCACGGGTGGGCGGCTGCTTCACAGCCCGGTTCCCAGGCGATGATAACGGCTGGCGAAGTACACCAGCGGCTCGCCGTTTTCGGTGTAGCCGGCGGCCGTCACACGGCCGAGTAGGATCGTATGGTCGCCGGCCGGAATCCGTGATTCGATCGTGCACTCGAAATGTGCGATCGCGCCCCGCAGTATCGGTGCGCCATTGCCCCCGGCCGACCACTCCACGCCCTCAAACCGGTCCTGGCCCCGCTCGGCGAAACGATTGGAAAGCTGGTCCTGCGATGCCTCCAGAACATTGATGGCAAAGGCGTTCGCTGCGTTGAAGTGCGTGATGACATTCGCCTTGTGGTCGATGCAAATCAGCACGATCGGCGGCTCCACCGATACGCTAGTAAACGAGTTCGCCGTGAAGCC
>VFZQ01000753.1 GCA_016871135.1 Acidobacteriota bacterium
ATTCGTGCCAAGGCCCCTTCCGTCGCCCCGGCTCCATTGAAAATGTAGTGCAGACCTTTTGCAACCGGCTGTTGCAAATAAACGGGCCTACGGTGTTTCTTCGCCGTTAGCTGCGAAGGTTGGGTTAAAATTGCATGGATAATGAGATCCATTCGACGGGTAGCAGTGCTGGGTGCGGGCACCATGGGATCGCGAATCGCCGCGCATTTCGCCAACGCCGGAATTCCGGCCCTTCTTCTCGACATCGTCCTTCCCGGCGCCGACCGCAACGCCGCCGCGAAGAAGGGAATCGAGACATCGTGGAAAGGCAAGCCCGGCGGTTACTTCACCGACTCCGGCCCTTCGCTGGTGACGCCAGGCAACTTCGAGGACGACCTGCACAAGCTCGCCGATTGTGATTGGATCATCGAAGCGATCACCGAGAAACTCGACCTCAAGCGCGACCTCTGGGGCAAGGTCGAGAAAATCCGCTCGGCCGATTCGATCGTCTCCACCAACACCAGCGGCATTCCGTTGTCGTTGATCTCGGAAGGTTTCACGCCCGAATTTCGCCGTCACTTCCTTGGCACGCATTTCTTCAATCCGCCGCGTTACCTGCGCCTGTGCGAAGTGATTCCCGGGGCTGAAACCGACCCCGCGATCCTCTCCGGCGTCAGTGAGTTTCTCGATCGCCGCTTAGGCAAAGGCGTTGTTCCCTGCAAGGACACGCCGAACTTCATCGCCAACCGCATCGGCGCGTTTTGGGGCTCGACGACGTTTCAATACACCGTCTCGGACGGCTTCACGATTGAAGAAGTCGACGCGTTGACCGGCTCGTTGATCGGCCTTCCCAACTCCGCCTCGTTCCGTTTGATCGACATCGTCGGCGCCGACATCTGGGTGCACGTCGGCAATAATCTCCACGCCGCCGTGCCCGATGATCCCTGGCGCGACCGCTTCCTCGCGCATCCGATTTTCGAAGAGATGCTGCGCCGCAACTGGCTTGGCGACAAGACCGGCCAAGGCTTCTTTAAGCGCGTCGGACCGTCCAAGGACATCCACGCGATGAACTTGCAGACCTTTGAATACGCGCTAGCGGCGAGGCCGAAGTTCGCGTCGGTTGAGCAGGCGAAGATGCTCGAAGACCTGCCCGCACGCTTGCGTGCGATGGTCGCATCGACCGACAAAGCCGGCCAGTTTCTCTGGAAGCTTTTCCGCGACGTGATGGTCTACTCCGCCGAGCGCGTGCCCGAAATCTCCGACACCATCGTTGAAATCGATCGCGCCATGCGTTGGGGCTACGCGCACACGTTTGGGCCGTTTGAACTCTGGGACGCGCTCGGATTCGCCGAAACCGCCAAGCGCATCGAAGCCGATGGACTCGCGCTGCCGGCATCGGTCCAAAAGATGTTGTCGCTCGGCGCCAAGAGTTTCTACCGCAGCGCCGACGAAGCCGGCGCGCCGCGCACCGACTATTTCGATCTCGGCCGCTCGCTCTACGCTCGCGTGCCCGAGCGATCCGGCGTCATCGCCCTCGGCGACGTCAAACGCGCGCGCGGCGTCGTAAAGAAGAACGCGGGCTGTTCGCTTGTCGACATCGGCGACGGCGTTCTCTGCGTCGAGTTCCATTCGAAAATGAACTCGCTCGGCGACGACCAGATGAGCCAGATCTACAGCGCTTTCGATGAAGCGAAGAAGGGCTTCCAAGGCGTCGTCATCGGCAATCAAGGCGATCTCTTCAGCGCGGGCGCGAATCTTGCGATGGTGTTGATGGTCGCGCAAGAAGGCGAGTGGGAAGATCTCAACCTCGCGATTCATCGATTCCAGCAAGCGATCATGGCCATCAAGTACGCGCCCGTCCCGGTCGTCGTCGCCGCGCATGGCCGCGCTCTCGGTGGCGGTTGCGAAATTATTCTGCACGGCCCTCGCGTGCAGGCCTCGGCGGAACTTTACGCAGGACTCGTCGAAGTCGGCGTCGGCCTGATTCCCGGCGGCGGCGGTTGCAAGGAGTTGATCGCCCGTTACGGCGATCCGAAGAAGGCGTTCGAGTTGATCGGCTTCGCGAAGGTTTCGACCAGCGCCGCGAACGCGAAAGAAATCGGCCTGCTCGATGCATCGGCGGGCATCTCGATGAACCCCGATCGCTTGATCGCCGACGCGCGCGCCGAAGCCGCCGCGATGGCCTCCAGCTACCGGCCTTCGACGCCGCGCAACGATGTGAAGGTCGCCGGTGAACCCGGTGTCGCGCTGCTAAAGATGGGCGCATGGATGGCGCATCAAGGCGGCTACATCACCGATTACGATTTGGAAATCGCAGGCAAGCTGGCGCACGTTTTGTGTGGCGGACGGCTCAGCGCGGAGAGTCTGGTGAGCGAGCAGTATCTGCTCGACCTGGAACGCGAAGCGTTCCTGAGTTTGTGCGGCGACCCGCGCACACAAGCGCGCATGCAGCACATGCTCAAGACCGGAAAGCCGTTGCGGAATTAAGGAGACTCGGAATGCGTGAAGCAGTCATCGTAGAGTGTGTGCGGACGCCGGTCGGCAAGGCGCCGCGCGGAAGTCTGAAGACGGTGCGGCCGGACGATCTCGCCGCGATTGCAATTCGCGGCCTGCTCGCGCGTTGCCCGCAAATCAAGCCGGAAGACATCGAAGACGTCATCCTCGGCTGCGCCACGCCGGAAGCCGAAAGCGGAATGAACATCGCGCGCGTAGCGGCCTTGCGCGCTGGCCTGCCGGACTCCGTGCCCGCCGTGACGATCAACCGTTTCTGCAGCTCCGGCTTGCAGTCGATCGCCATGGCTGCCGAAAAAATCCGCGCCGGCATGGGCGACTGTATCATCGCCGGCGGCGCCGAAAGCATGAGCATGTTGCCCTTCAGCGCGCAGCGTTTCGTGCCCAATCCGTGGTTCGCTGACAATCGCCCCGAGCTCTACATCAACATGGGTCTCACGGCCGAGAACCTGCAGAAGAAATACTCCATCGCACGAGACGAGCAGGACGCCTTCGCGTTGCGCTCCCATCAGAACGCGCTCGCCGCGCAGGCC
>VFZQ01000754.1 GCA_016871135.1 Acidobacteriota bacterium
GGGAGTGATCGCAACCCATCGGAACAAACACGTAGCCGAGCCGGAGCACGGGTTTGGCGGGTGTCTGCGCCCACGCCGTCGCGGCGGGGATCATGGCATCCAAAAGTGGCAGCGCGACGGCGGCGCCTCCGCCTCGCAGCAGGGTTCTTCGGGGAATCGCTTTCTTGGTTAGAAACACAGCGTTAGTCCTTCTTCTTTATCGTCTCGCGGTTGCGGTCGATTCGGCGCGGCGCATGCGGAACGGCGCGCTTTTTACTATGCCTAGCAGGATCGAGGAAAACCGGTAGCCGTCCTTTTCGGCATCCTTCACAATTTTTCGGATTGCGGGCGCGTCGTAATACTCCATGCCGCGCCCGAGCGCGAACGTCATCAGGTTTTCGGTCAGCGCGGTCGTGAACAACTCTGGCCGACTTAACAGCGCGCTTTCCAATCCATCAACTCCGTTGAACTCCTTGCCGCCCGGCAGCGCGCCGGAGGAATCGACCGGCTTATCTTCAACTTCCATTTCGCGCCATTGACCGACCGCGTTGAAATTTTCGAGCGCGAAGCCGACTGGATCGATCGTCCGGTGGCAGCTCGCGCACACCGCGTTGTTGCGGTGCGCGGCGAGCCGCTCGCGCATGGGCAGATTGGCCGCCATCGTGCCTTCGTCGAGAGCGGGTACATTCGGCGGGGGCGTCACGGGCGGGGCGCCGATGATGTTTCGAAGCACCAGCACACCGCGCAGAATGGGAGAAGTGCGCGTCGCATACGACGTCACCGACAGTACGCTGCCCTGCCGCAGAAGACCGCCGCGGCGGCTTTCCGGACTCAGCGCCACGCGCCGGAGACGGCTGCCATAGACGTTCGGAATTCCGTAATGTTTCGCCAGCCGTTCGTTCAGATACGAGTAGTCGGCTTTGATGAAAGTCATCACGCCGCGGTCTTCGCGCAGCACGCTGTCGAAGAACAGCTCCGTCTCCTTGCGCATGGACTGCCGCAGATTGTCGTCGAAGTCGCGGAAGAGATTACCGCTCGGGGTCACCGCATCGACATTGCGCAGACGGAGCCACTGGCCCGCGAAGTTCGTGGCCAGATTTTTTGAGCGCGGATCGGCCAGCATGCGGCGCGTTTGCCGTTCGAGTTCACCCGGCTGGCCCGTCAGCTTGCGTAGAATCGCGGCGTTGAGCAGTTCGTCATCGGGGATGCTGCTCCACAAGAAGAACGACAGCCGGGACGCCAGATCGAGATCCTTCACCCTATACACACCATTCGGCGCGACGCCCTTCGGATCGCTTTCGACACGGAACAGAAATTCGGGGTTTGCCAGAATCGCCGTGACCGCCGTTGCAATGCCGTCGTCGAATCCGCGGCCCTTTCGATAGAACACCAGCACGCCGTCGATCTCGGCCTTTTCAACCGGCCGGCGATAGGCCCGGCGCATCAGCGTGGAAAGGATCGTACCGGCACATTTTTCATCCTGGGTCTGACAAACGAACAAACGCTTTCTGCTCGGCGTATCAGCTGCGCCCTTGGCTGCATAGGGTCCCGTGACCGAAACGCGTTCGACGGCTGGCGCGGTGCGCGGATAGCGCCGGTCGTTGAAGCGCGATTCGGTTGGCAACCTCGGCGCTTCGACCAACGAAGAACCTTCCTTGACGAAGGTCACTGCGATTTTGTGCGGCCCGGCTTTAACACGGATGCGCGCCTTCAACGGCTTTTCGTTCAGGACTTCGTAGCCGAGCGACGCTTTGGAGACCGCAAGGGTCGCGACGGGCTCGCTATCGAGCAGAACCAGCATTTCGTGCTTTCGCGAATCGCGCAGTCCGCTAATGACGCCGGCCAGATCGCGCATCAGCGAGATCTGAATTTCGTACTCGCCATCCTGCGGAAAAGTGTAGGGAGCGGATAAGCCGCCTCGCGTGCCAAGCGGCATGCCGGGCAGGTGATCTTCCTGCGTGAGATCGGCGGCCAGGGAGAGGGTATCGTTTTGCAACGAAGTCTGCACTGTGCCAATCGCCAACCGGCTGATTTTTTGCGCCGCCGCGATGTAGCTGTTCAGCAGTGTGGGCGAGAGATCGCCGACGTTAACGTTGTCGTAGCCGTGACCGCTCTCATCGACCGGGAGCATTGTGGTGGCATCAATGTCGAGCGCGAGCAGATCGCGGATCGCATTTTGGTATTCGGTCCGATTTAGTCGCCGCAGCGACTCCGTGCGGCCAGGGTTTACGCGGGTCGCGTCGAGCGAAGTTTCAAGTGACGCCAACAACGCGCGACGATCCGCTTCGGCCGGCTGAGGCATTCCGGGAGGCGGCATGACGCCGGTCCGGACCTTTCGCACAACTTTCTCCCACAGCTCGGGGTTCGCGGCGGGCTTCGAGGCGTCGGCGTGGGCGAGACTGAGACCACCTTGTTTTGCGCTGTCGTTATGACAGTTGGCGCAATGGCGGTCGAGCAATTGCTTATGCTGCGTCTGACCCGCCGCCGTCGAGCAAAGCAACAGGGCCGTGATCGACACGGCGACGCTAGTCCGCTTCCTGTTCATGGCAATCCGCTTCCGTGTTGGCACTCTGGGAGTATTTTACTACCAAGTGCCGTTCTGTGGACGGAACGCATCCTGGTCGTCCGGCGGGGCGTTGCTCTGTTCCATAGTGGTGGTGGAATCGGATTTTCAGACACACTACGGGTGTGTGGACCGCTTCCTTGTGCCGGACGGACGCTTGAAACCCTCGTTTTGTCACAGCCGGAGGGTGGGATTGACGTCGATGGAGGGGGATTGTGGGACGGCGGGCAAATCCCAGCGGTTACCCGGGTTGTTTTGGCTGCCTATTTCCAGTATTTGATCCTTCATTTCGACGTATTCTTGGGACTCTTCCTGCGACACCGTGAAAGCTCGTAAGTCCTTGAGTTGCTTGAGGACTCGGGCGGCGTTGTAGGTGCAGCGAGCGGCCTGTTTCTCCAGAGTCTGGACGTGTTGGGTCTCGGTGGCGGTTCGGAGGAAGGCCTGTTGCCACGACATCGACTCCTTGCTGTGCGA
>VFZQ01000755.1 GCA_016871135.1 Acidobacteriota bacterium
AACGGTCGGCACTATGGATCGGACCGTGCGCCATGCCGCCGAACGGTTGCCTTGGATTGCGGCCGTGTCGGGAGAATACAAGGTCGCCGTGCGGTCCGCGAAGGGCGCAACGTACACGCTGACCCTCGCGGCGCACGACGCGAGCGAGAATGAAAAGGCCCTTGCCGAGGCGTTTCGCACCGGTGTGGAAGAGACGCGCGCGGTCAAGAACGACGGGCGTGTTTCAGCCGCGCAGGCCAAGCGGCTTGCGCCCACTTTAGAGATGGCGGCCCAGGGCGCCGCCAAGGGCGGCGATACCGGACTGCAGGCGCGCATGCTGCATGAGCTTTCGGTAGTCCGCGAGACATTAGGTGATTTGAAAGGCGCGCTGGCCGCCGCCGAACATGCCGTACGTTTGCGCGAAACGCTGCCCGACGAGCGGCTTGAGTTATCGCATTCGTTGAGCGCTGTCGGTAAGATTCAAACGCGTTTGGGCGCCGGCACGGCTAGCATCGCGTCATTTGAACGCGCGTTGCAAGTGATGCGCGAGGATCCCGTCCCCTCCGACGAAGCCACGCTGGTAATGAATCTCGGCGCCGCTTATGGCGCGCGAGGGGATTTTGCAAAGGCGCTGGTGTACTTCGACCGAGCGATAGCGATCCAAAAGGAGCTTGGGGTCGAGCAACGTGCCGCCACGGCCTATTTCAACAAGGGTGCGATCTACAGCAACTCCCGCGATCCGCAAAAAGCGCTGGAGAATCTCGCGCAGGCGTTGCGACTCTATCGCGAGGCCGGCAACGAGCGCCAAACGGTCACCTGTCTGACGTCGATCGGCACGGCGTACGCGTCGATGAATGAGCTGCAAAAGGCCGAAGAGTATTTTGCCGAGGCCCAAACCGGGCTCGTGCGCTTGAACGATCCGTCGCTATTGGCCAAGACTTTGCGGTCGCGCGCCAACGTTCGATCGCGGCTGGGCGATAAGCCCGGCGCGATTACCTTATACGAACAGTCGGCCGCCATCGCGCGGAACTCGGGCGACTCGCCGGGACTTGTCATCACGCTGATGCCCTTGATTGCGTTGTACGCGGCCGAGGGCAAGCTGGACGAAGGCCGCGCCGCCGCCGAAGAGTCGCTGGCTCTTACAGCCATGAGCGGCGCAACCAGGGGATGGGCCGGGCCCTACATCGGACTCGGCGCGCTCGCGGCCAAAGCAAAGCGGTTCGACGAGGCGGAGAAGTACTACGCGCTGGGGATCGAACGCGCAAGAGCCGAGAACGATCCCACCACCGAAGCCGACGGACTGGATTCGCGCGCGTCCTATTACGAATCCCTCGGAATGTTCGCGGCGGCAATGGCGGATTTGGAACTGGCGCTGCATGCGACCGAGCCCAAGATTCGCGCGCTGACGTTGGAATCGGCGCGGGCGGCGCTGCGGTCCAACTACGCGCGCCGCCGGATGCGGTTGGTCGACATTCTCGCGCGGCTTCACGCCTCTGACCCTGGCGCGGGCCACGCCGAGCGGGCGTTCGCGCATTTGGAACGCGCGCGCGCCAGCAGCCTGGGTGAGATGTTGGGCGCCACGCAACAAAGGGAAGTCTCCTCGAAGGAGATGGGACTCACCGCGGCGGTGCGCGACGCACAGCAGGCGCTGTTCCGCGAGGATGTCGCCGCGGCGCGTAAACCAGCTCTTCGCGCGGCGCTGTCGAAGGCCGAGCGCGAACTCGGTCTTTACTTGCAAGTCGCCGTGCGCCCGGCGCAATTGCGTCTGCACGAAGCGCTGACCGTCGATCAGATCCGCGATACCGTGGCCGGAGACGACGGCGTTGTGATTACGTACTCATTGGGGGAGAAAAAGTCCTACGCCTGGGCGATCGATGCCGCCGGCCTGCGGATGCGCGAACTGCCGGCCAAAGCGGTGCTTGAAAAACAGATCATCGCGTTTCGCGAGATGTTGTCCAAGCCTTCGAGCGCTCTCACCCGCGCTCGCGACTTGCAAGCAATCGATACTGCGGCGCGGGCGCTTTACACCACGCTGCTGATGCCGGTCGAGGACCGCTTGCGGAACAAACGGAAGGTGACTATCGTGCCCGATGGCGCGCTGGCCTATCTGCCATTCGAGGCCATCGGTAACGCCACTCCGCTGATGGCGACGCACCGCGTTTCCTATGCCCCCTCGGCGTCGATCGTGGCTGGCCTAGCGGGCAAGAAAGCCCAAGGAAATCGCACGTTGATGGCGTTTGCCAATCCGTCGCGCGGGCGCTCCGATTCGACCGCCATGAAGGAGCACCTGGAACGCGGTTATGCGTTCACCGCGCTGCCCAACGCGCGGGCCGAAGCGACCGCGATTGGGCGGCTGTTTCCGGCATCGAAGATCTTCTTCGGCGCCGATGCGTCGGAAGGCAAGCTAAAGGAAGGCGCGTCAAAAGAGATCTGGTATCTGCACTTCGCCGCGCATGGGTATTTCGATGGGGAGAAGCCGGAGCGAAGCGGGATCGTATTGGCGCAGGAGAGCCGCAACGAAGACGGGTTCCTGCAGGCGCGAGAGATCGCGCAACTTTCCCTCGACGCCGATCTGGTCACCCTGTCGGCCTGCCAGTCGGGTTTTGGCAAGGTGCTTGACGGCGAAGGCGTGCAAGGGCTCTCAAGGGCGTTCTTCCTGGCGGGTGCGCGCAGCGTTGTCGTCAGCCTTTGGAATGTGAACGACGCGGCAACTTCGGAGCTGATGCGCCGCTTCTACGCCGGGCTGAAGGCGGGTCTGCCGAAAGACGAAGCGTTGCGGGCGGCCAAACTGGCGGTGATGAAAGAGCCCCGTTGGCGGCACCCCTACTATTGGGCGCCGTTTGTGTTGCAAGGGGATGCGGGCGGGAAGTGATCGATCAGCCACCACCCGAAAGGTGTGGCCAAACGCTTACAACTTCCTTACAAGTTTTTCCGCGGAATGCGCACAAACTGGGGCGATCCGGTTGTTTCGCGGGCCAACAGCTCCCATACCGGTTTAGTTCTTGAAGGACAATATCATGTATCACCACTATCGTTG
>VFZQ01000756.1 GCA_016871135.1 Acidobacteriota bacterium
CCGAGCCAGACGCCGTGGCAGGAACTGTTCCGCGCGCACGTCGGGCAGCTTGGCGATGGCGCGATTCTTGAGTTCGCCGAAAAGTACAAGAATGTTGGCGCCGAAATTCCGCGGCATAATCACTAGTCGGGCTCCGCGAATTGATCGCCGCGGCGCTGCGTTTCAACCGAGTTTGGATACCTTCCAGCCAGAACGATAGGAGCGGCGTAGATGCGCATTCGCCGCTCTTTCGTTTTTGAAGCGCAGCTTGGAAGCATTCCATTCGAGCGTCGTCTTCGGGAACTTGGTCGCCAGGCTTCCCAGCAATACCGTCTCGCTCAAGGGTCCGGAATAGCTGAAGGCGGTGGAGGTTTTCGTCTTGCCGAGAATCGCATCGACGAACTCGTGATAGTGATCTTTCGCCGTTACCTCTGGCAGCTTGAAATCCTGGAACGACGCGCGTGGAAACAGGGACGGCATCGACACATGCGGCAGCAGCATCACGCCCTTGGTGCCGATAAAGATCGATCCCTGCGATGGTACGCGCGCGTCTTCAATCAGCGCCTGCACCTCGCGCGGCGGGCGCTCGTCGCCGTCGTACCATGTGACGTTGACGGTCTTCGCCTCGGTAAACGGCGTGCCTGGGAAGACGTACTTCACGATCGCGTTGACCGCCCAGCTGTGCTCGTTCGGCGCGGGACCTTCGGCGCGCACTGTCAACGGCGAAGTCAGCGCTAGTGCGCCAAACACCGGGTCGTAGATGTGGCAGCCCATGTCTCCGAACGTGCCCGTGCCGAACTCCAACCGCTTGCGCCAATTGCCCGGATGACAGTAGTTCTTGATGTAACTCTCAGGCCGCGCCACGCCGATCCATCCGTCCCAATCGAGAGTCGCCGGCACCTCGTCGCTTGATGTGGGCCGTGGCGCAGGATCGCCCCATTTCTTGTTGCTCCACGCGTGGACTTCCTTGACCTTTCCGATCGCCCCGCTCTGAATCACCTTCACCGCGGTCTGATACTCCGTGCCGCTGTGCACCTGAATGCCCATCTGCGTGATCAGCTTTTTCGACGCTGCATACTTCGCCAACTGCCGCGCTTCATGAACGTGAGACGTGAGCGGCTTCTGCGTGTAAACATGCAGTCCCCGCTGCATCGCCGCCATCGACTGCGGCGCGTGCATATGATCCGGTGTGCCGACACAAACCGCGTCGAGCTGCTTGTGTTCTTTGTCGAGCATCTTTCGCCAGTCCTGATACAACTTGGCGTTTGGGTAGTTCTTCGACACCTGCGCGTTGCGCGTTGTATCGACCTCCGCAACGCTCACGATATCGACCGAGCCGTGCGTGCCGATTCCATGCAGGGTGGCATAGGCCATCCCCGACCCACCCATCGACGCCACCCGCACCCGCCCGCTCGGTGGCTTCGATAGCAGGTTCCGAACGAAAAACGGTGCGGCGATGATCAGGCGGCGAGTGGTCATGACGAGTCATTTTATCAGGCGGTGTTGTTGCAGTTGACCACCGAACTCCGACCCATCCTTCGTCAAGCCACTCCGCTCCTCGTTGAAGCTTCCCCCTACCAATTAATCTTCACCGCGAACTGCATCCTTCTCGGCGTATTCGCCTGATTTCGCACCAGTCCAAAATTCGCTACGTCGCTCAGATTCGTTCCCGGCGTCGCGAACTGCGTCCGGTTCAAAAGATTGAAAGCCTCGAAGCGCAGGTCGAGAGTACTCCGCCGTTCGAGCGAAAGCGTGAACGTCTTCGCCAGCGAAATGTTCTCATTGAAAATCGGGAAATTCCGCATCTTCGGATTGTTGCGCGTCATGTTGCCCAACCGGTCGCGCACCTGCAAGGGAAAGAAACCTTCCACCGTGACGGTCGCGTTGTCGCCCACCCAGTTGGCGACTGTTGCCGGCTTGAAGTAGCGGTCGACGGCGGGGTCGAATTTCTCGCCCGCAACCGGAGCGCGCCAGGCATCATAGGTCGTAATCGTCGGACGGTTCCCGCCGATCGGAAAGCCGAATTGTCCGCCGAACGCCAGCGGAGCACCCGACGCATACCGGTGCACCGCGCCGATCCGCCACCCGCCGATCGCCTGACTCACGAAGCCCTTCTTCAACCACTTCTTTCCAGGTCCGATCGGCAAATCATAGACGTAGTTGATCTTGGCTTCATGTGTGCGGTCCGAGTTCGACAGCGCCTTGTCCAATCGCCGGTTGAAATGATCCATCGCCGCGCCCGAGCCCCACACCGAATCGTTATCGGTAAACATCTTCGAGAACACATACGACGAATCGATCATTAGATTCGCCGCATACCGCCGCGTCACTTTCAAGATCAGCGAGTGGTAGCTCGAATGGCCCGAGTGATCTCCGCCGCTGCCCGTGTTGATGTTGTTGTATTGCGGATACGGACGCAGCGCGCGCGCTAACGTCAGATTGTCCGGGAACGATGGATACGGCTTTGTGAAGCCGGCGTTTTGCACCAACCGGTTCGCGTTGCCAAACGTCGTGTTCAACAGCGCGCGCCCTGAAGCCGTGAACATGTTCGCCGCCTCGGGCAGGGAATTGTAGGCGGCCTGATTGTAGTTCAGTACGTTGCCAATCAAATGCGTGCCGATGATCGCGCTGTACCCAGTTTCAAGCAGCGTCGACTTCATAATTTCGTGCTGAATCGTAAAGGTCCCCGACCACATCTGCGGCAGCCGATTGGCCTCCTGCCCCTGCCACCAATCGACATCGGCGTTGTTGGAAAACGTCGGGTTGATGAACGGCGGTTTCGGCCACGCCGGCACGCCCTGGTCGAGTTTGAACACCGGCTCGATTCCGCCGGTCTGATCCGGGAACGTCAAGATCTGCGAAAACCCCTGGAAATGCGCCGATCCGCCAACCGACTTCACCGGTGCGTAGGACGACCCCCCCGACATACGAAGCACCGTTTTTGGCGCGAACCGATACGAGAGTCCGAGCCGGGGCCCGAAGCCCTTGTACCAACCGGGCGGAATCGATCGGCGTCCGATACGGCTCCCGCCG
>VFZQ01000757.1 GCA_016871135.1 Acidobacteriota bacterium
CAATCGACGCACGCCACCGGATGCGCGGCCATTTTGCTCACTTCCGCGTACGGCATCGAGTTCATCTTCTCGAAGCCCTTGGTGATGTCGCCTTCGCCAAGAGTCTTCATGATGTTGTACGTCGAAGCGTGACAGTTCAGGCATGCGCCCGGCTGTTTAAACTCCAGCACGCGTTTGGTGTAGCGCTGGTCGATCAACATGTAGGCGTGGCCGCGTTCCTCGCGGAAATCGACTGAGAACGGATAACCGAGCCACATCCGTTTCAGCCGCGGGTCTTCGACGATCTTTTCTTTCGATACCGCCTCGCGCGGGTCCTTCGACGTCGGCTTCTGCGGCAACGCCTCGCTGCCGCCATACCGCGTGTGCGTCATGTCGACGGTGCGTTTGTAGGCATCGTAATGCAACGGAAAATTCTTGCCCCACTCCGCCGGATCGCTGGTCGTGTCGGTAATCGCGACGGCCTGAAAATGCGTCTGCCGCGCCTCCTGTTTGTGCTCGAAGACGTTTATGAGCAGAGCGGCGATGCCGGTCACCGCGGCGGCGGCGGCGAGAGTGATAACGGTGAGTCGAGTATTGGTCATGGCGTTAATGGAGGTGTCCTACATCGCGATGGCAGGTCGTGCAGCGCCCTTCGGCTGCGATGGCATGCGTCATTTGTTCGTGGCTCTTGAAACAGGCGTCGTTGGTGATTCGAAGATTTCTCGCGTTGGCCTGCATGTTGTCGGGGAAGCGGCCCGTCGTGAACGCGATCGAGTGGTTGAATCCGTTCAGCGCTTTCGTGAAATACTTGGCCGCGAAACCGGAAGGCGCGTGGCAGTCGTTACAAACCGCGGCGCGGCGATGCGGCGATTTCAACCACGCCTGATACTGCGCGCTCATAACATGACAGTTGGCGCAGGCCGCCGGATCGTTGGTCAGGTATGATCCGCCCTTGGCGTAGACGAAAGTGAACAATCCGAGTCCGAGCAACGCACCCGCAAGCAGGGCCAAAACGATTCGCACAGATGGATTGTATCGTCGATTACTCCCGCCCGCTGTGACCGGAGTCACAGACGTTGACCGTCCTATCTGGTTCGTTCTGCTAGATCACCCTGCTACGCACTAAACACGCCGCAACCCCTTCCTCTCCAACTCCGCATAGCAATCCGGCAAATCGAAGTACCGCAACACGCCCGGTACGAAGGACGACAACGGCCACGTGTACCGCTCCGACTCCGCAATCGACGTATACGACGTCGGCGCGCCAGAGAGCGTCACTTGCGTTACCGTATCCGAAAGAAGCGCCGCGAAGGTCGCGGGCAATGTCCCCCATCCCGCCGCGGCCAAATGCACGCGCCGGGTGCCGGCGTTTAGCCGCAACCACTCGATCACACGCAACACATCAAACGTCTTGCGGCCCACGTACGGCGCATCGAGCATCAGTGAATGGCCCGCGTAGAAGTAGTCACTGCCATACGGTCTCGTAAAATCGTCCGAGCTTCCCGTACCAGGCCGCGACTCGCCGACGCCGCGTGCGTCGACGCTGCAGAATGCCGTGCCGTCAACAACCAACCCTCGCGCGAAAGCGTCGTCGCGCAACTCGCGATCAGCCGAGTGATGCGACACGTACAGCGTCACGCTATCGAGATTGCGAGGCGGCCGCGAAAGGTGCTGCTCCTTGGTCAACCAATAGACGATCGCGTGTAGGCCTGGCTCGGTTTCGACAGCGTACGTCGCGAAAGCCGGCGTCGGAAAACCGCGCCGCGCGACCGGCCGCAAGATTCGCGCATCGGGCGGAGCCTCGGCCACGGGCATCTTCAACGCCGCGCTCAGAACACGCCGCAGATCGGCGCCCTTCAACGTCGTGCGCGCGGTCGTCAACTCGCGCGACCGCTCCCGCGTGAACGCGACAATCGACTTTGACTTCGCCAGCGCCACCTGTCCATCCGGCGTCGCCCACAAGTCCTTCTCGTCCTCCAACTGCAACTTGTCTTCGGCACCGGAATGGGTGCTTCCAGTCGCCCGGTTGAACCACTTGTACATCGCCTCGCGGTTGTCCTGCGTGAAGCCGTGCGTGCCCGCGCCGAGAAACGATGAGATGTTCTCGGGCTTGCCGAGCAGCGTGTACAACCGCTTCAGCCGCGCGAAAGACTCCTCGAAACCGCGTGCGTCGAAGTAATCGCGCTCCTTGCCAAGCAGGATCACCGGCTTCGGCGCCATGCACGCGACAAAGTCGTCCATGTCGAGCGACTGCGCGACGGCGCGCCACGGATACTGCTCGCTGTCGGCGGCGAGTTCGTTCTCCAAATTGCGGCGAAACGTCGTGACGAAGCAGCTCGGCGCGGCCATCGACCAGCGATCCTCAAGCGCGCAGAGCCATGTCGTCATCGTGCCGCCGCCAGAGTTGCCGGTGATACCGACCCGCGCCGGGTCGAATTCGGGCCGCGTCAGTAAATAGTCGAGCGCGCGGACTCCGTCCCATGCGCGCCAACCGGCGAAACACTCGTCGATTAACACCTGTTGATTACCGGCAAGGAGATGCTCGCTCGTGCCGGGCCCGATGAAAGACTTGCGCTTGTCATCGACATACTGCAACCGCTCGCCCTGGCCGATCGGATCGAAGATCAACACGACGTAGCCCTGCCGCGCGAGCCCCTGCGCGAACGACTGATACGTGTCTCCGGCCTTGCCGGTATCGGAGTGCCCACAGCTTCCGACTACGCCGGGAGCGGCCTTCGTCAGGCCCTTCGGCACATACAAATTCGCGGTGACGAGAAAACCCGGGCGGCTTTCGAAGACCACGTTTTCGATCTTGTAGGCCGAACGGTCGAGCGTTTTCGTCGTGCGCGCATTGAGCGCCGTGCGCGCGGGCATCGGCCCAAAACACGCGCGTGCTTTCTGCCGCACGGCATAGACGTAATTCTCCGCGTCGGCGCGCGTGGTGAGATCCGCCTTGGCGCGCAGCCCGCGTCGTTCGGCCTCGCGGACCTGCGTGACGAACCACTCCTGCACCATGCGCGGGAAGCGGTGTA
>VFZQ01000758.1 GCA_016871135.1 Acidobacteriota bacterium
GTCGTTCTCGCCCGCGCAGCCACCGAGTCCGGCGCGCGAGCGCTCCTGCTGATGCCGCCGCACTTCTTCCGCCACAGCCAGGAAGCCATCGCCGCCTATTACAACGAGTTCGCCAAGCAGACGGCCGGCATGGCCCCAACGCTGCTATACAACTTGCCGTTTTTTACCAACCCCTTCGACCCCGCCACCGCTTGCGCGATTCTCGAAACTGGAAAGTTCCTGGGTATCAAAGACTCCAGTGGCAATACCACCATGTTCTCCGCGCTACGCGAACTGCGCGATCGCCAGGACTTCCGTCTCCTCATCGGCAACGACAATCTCCTCCAGTCGCACCTCGCGAAAGCCGACGGTGTCATCAGCGGTTGCGCCTGCGCGGTGCCGGAGCTTATCACCGCCATCGACCGCGCCGTCGCCTCGAACGACGCCGCGGCGCTCGGCCGGCGTGGCGCCATGCTCCGCTCCTATATCGATCACATCGACTGCTTCCCGACGCCCTTCGGCATCCAGCTGACTCTCCTCTGCCGCGGCTTCAAGAAGGCCGCCCCCGCGCTTCCGCTCGGAGACACCCTCCTTGCCAAAGCCAAGGAGTTCGAAGAGTGGTTTCCTGCCTTTCTCACCAGCATGCTCGACGAATGCCGGAGCGACAATTGAAGCATGCCCCACGACTCCGATGGCTTCCGCCGCGCCGCTGACGAAGCCGCCGATTGGATCGCGCGCTACCTCGCTGACCCCCGCCGGCATCGCGTCAATCCGTCGATCAAACCCGGTGAACTGATCGACGCGCTTCCGAAAGCGGGCCCCGTCGAAGGCCACCCCCTCGACGCCATCTTCGCCGACTTTGAACGGACAATCCTCCCCGCCGTCGGCCACTGGAATCATCCTCGCTTCTTCAACTACTTCGCCTGTACCGGTTCGACGCCCGGCGTCATTTCGGAGATGCTCTCCGCCGCGCTCAACACCAACGGCCTGAACTGGGTCGCCTCTCCGGCGGTCTCGGAGCTGGAGCAGGTAGCGCTGTCCTGGCTGCGCCAATGGATGGGCCTCTCCGACGACTACTTCGGCCAGATCTTCGACACCGCGTCGACTTCGACAATGCACGCGATCATGGCCGCGCGCGAATTGGCCGATCCCGCCTCGCGCCTCGAAGGCCAGACGACGAGACTAACCGTATATTGTTCCGATCAAGCACACTCCTCGGTCGACAAAGCGGTCGTCGCCGCCGGCCTCGGTCTCAACAATTTGCGCAAAATCGAGAGCGACGAATCGTTCCGCATGATTCCCGCCAAGCTCACTGACGCCCTCGCCAATGACAAGGCCAACGGCTTCACGCCCTGTTGCGTTGTCGCGACGGTAGGAACTACTTCGACTACCGCTGTCGACCCGCTCGAACCAATCCTCGATGTTGCCGCGCCCTACAACGCCTGGGTGCATATCGATGCCGCCTACGCCGGCGCCGCCGCACTACTGCCCGAGTATGAATGGATGCTCCGGGGAAACGCCCGCGCGCACTCGCTCGTTGTGAATCCTCACAAGTGGCTCTTCACCCCCGTCGATTGCAGCGCGTTCTACACGCGCCACCCCGATGTTCTGCGCCGCACGTTCACCATCACACCCGAGTATCTCCGCACCACCGGCGACCCTCGCGAAGTCAACCTGATGGACTACGGCGTCTCGCTCGGGCGCCGATTTCGCGGGCTTAAGCTATGGTACGTGCTCCGCTACTTCGGACTGCAGAAATTGCAGGAACTGCTGCGCGGCCACATCGCGATGGCTCGCCAGTTCGAAGCGTGGGTCGCAGCGGACGATCGCTTCGAACTCGCTGCCCCCGTTCCGTTATCGACGGTCTGCTTCCGCCTGCGCGGAGAGGACTCGGAATCGCGCACGCGCGCGATGGTCGCGGCTGTCAACGCCGGTGGCGAGGCCTTTATCTCACAGACGAACCTAAAAGGCCGCTACGCCGCACGCGTAGCCATCGGCAATCTCGCCACCGAACCGCAAGACATCGCCGCCCTTTGGCGCTGCCTGCAAAGATAGCCGCGCCGCGGCAGAAGTTTACGCTTCTTCCCTTGCCAAAACACAGGCTTCCTTGGAGTACGCGCCGTAACTACGTCGGGACGCCTCCGCCCCCGCATGAACTTCATCGAGAAGATCCAGACACCGGCACACAAAGCCCCCGAATCCGAACCCCCCGGCGCGTAGCACAGCACCGTGTTCCCGCCACACGACTACGCATGTGGCCAGTAACAGCGCCCGATGCCCGAATCGAAACAAAGGAACAAACCGTCGCCAGGCCGTGCCAAGATTTGCCGCCTGAAACCGCAGGTGATGCGCCTCGTCCCGCAACAGCCGCCAACAAATCGCCCGAAGCCACTCGGATCTCGACGCCCTCCGCACCGCCGTGTAATACGGCACTGCAATAATCTCCGCACAGACCAACACCGCAACCATCGGACCAAATCCGAGCGGCTTGCGAATGAACCTGAACACCGAATCCACCCAATGCCGCTTCAACAACGGTTCGCCCTGCGCGCGCAGGAACTCCCCCAGCCAATGCGCATGCCGGTTCTCTTCCTGTATGAACAGCGCCATCGCCTCGCCTAGCCAAGGGTCGCCCGTCCGGGCGCCGAACGTCCGGGCGTACTGCAACAAATGCACGCCGTCGGACGACTCGCCGAGCTGAAACTGCCGCAGCGAATCGGCAAGCGCGCTGTCGACCCAACGATCTCGAATCGGCGCTTCCAGTCCCTCCTGCAAACTAGCCCGGAAGTGATTGCGCCAGATGAGGCCCGTGGTGAGAGGTTCGAAATTGTCCATGCTTTGTACTTTACATAACAAAGTACTTGTTGGCAAGAGAAATGTTCGGGCGGCCCGAAACTGATCTAATGAGGACTTCGGGCCACCGATTGCGCACTAATGATTTGGAGACGATTATGGGAATCCCAGTCCTCGAACAAACAATCCTGAAAGCCAAGGGTCTCACCGCCGAGCAGGTCGCTACCCTCGAAACGC
>VFZQ01000759.1 GCA_016871135.1 Acidobacteriota bacterium
AGCCATGCTTCGCTAGAAGACACTTCGAACGGCTACGTACCGCTGCCTTCGTTGGCCACGCGGAGTGTCGACGAAAGCGCCGCGCCTCCTTCGGTTACATTGAAGTTGATCGGCTGCGTGGGCGCCGAGAGCCGCGGTCCGGAGGCCGTTACCACCAGCGTGACCGCTACTTCGCTCCGGTTCGGATTGCCGAGCGGAGTGTTGATTTCGACGCGTCCGGTGTAGGTCCCGGCCGCAAGCCCTTCGGTGCGGGCTGTGACAGTGAGGCGTGCCGGCATCTGTCCAGCCGCGGGCGAGACAGTCAGCCAGGGGGCGTCCACCGCGCGCGCCGTAAACCCAAGACCAGCGGTCGAGCCGCGCAGTTCGATCGCCGCGCTGGCGTCATTCGCACCCGCCGCCGCGCTCATCGAAAGCGTGGCTGGAGTAACCGTGTAGCGCGGCGCGGTCGAACGAATCGCTCGAATTACGTCGTAATAGAGCTCCGCGAAATGCAACTCGCCGTTGCGTGAGATCGCCAGATCGAACGCTTCGATTCCCGCGCTCAACGGCGGACCGCCGTCGCCGGAACTTCCACCGCCCACGCCGCCGGCGACAGTGCGAATAATCCCCGCGCCATCCACCATGCGGATCCGCGATATCGCCGAGACGAACAGGTTCCCCTGCGCGTCGACGGCAAGACCTCGCACCTCGTCGAGCGCCGCCGCCGTTGCCAGACCGCCATCGCCCGCGTGCCGCTGCCCGCCGTTTCCGGCAACTGTCGAAATCGTTCCCGTGCGCGATACCCTGCGAACGCGGAAGTTTCCCGTATCGGCAATGTATAAGTTGCCGGCCGCGTCAAAAGCCAGCGAACGCGGAAAGTTCAATTGCGCGCGGAGCGCGTCGCCGCCGTCGCCGCTGAAGCCGCTCGAGCCAGTGCCCGCGAATGTAGTCGCCGCGCCTGCCGGCGTGACCCGGAGAATCACATTGTTGGCCGCGTCGGCCAGATACAAGTTGCCGGCGCTGTCGAACGCAAGACCTTGTATCGAAGTTCCATCGCGAACGAAAAACGTCGTCTGCGTTCCGGTGGTTGTAATGCGATACACGATCCCGTCGTCTGGCTGCGAGACATAAATGTTGCCCGCTGCGTCGAGCGCCAGTCCGACCGGCTCGCGCAGCGTTCCGCTTCGAACTGTCTCGATTACGCCATCGGCCCGTAACCTTCGAACACGCGAGTTGCCGGTGTCGGCGAAATACAGCGCCCCGTCCGCGCCGAATGCCAAACCTTGCGGTCCGTTGAGCAGCGCGGCAGTCGCCGGTCCTCCGTCGCCGCCGAACTTGTATCTGCCGTTGCCGGCGAATATGCTCGCCGTGCCATTGGCGACCCGCCGCACCACCCGGCTCACGCCCTCGGTGACGTAGATCGCGCCATCGGCCGCGACCGCCAATCCCTGCGCCGAGTCGAACACGATACCAGGCGCGGCGTTCGTAATCGTCCCAGCGGTGTCCACCCGAAGCACTCTGCCGTTCCGCACATGTTCCACAATGAAAATGTTGCCGCTCCGGTCGCTGAACAACGCCCGTGGTTCGTTCAACTGCGCGCGCGTCGCCGGGCCGTTCAATCCGCCGGTGCCGATGTCGCCCGTTCCGGCAAACGTCTCGAGCGTGCCGTTGGCGCGCACACGGCGAATGCGGTGATTGTAACTGTCGGCGATGTAGAGCAACCCCGCGCTGTCTACCGCGATGCCGATCGGATTCGCCAACTTCGCCTGTGTTGCCGCCACCCCGTCGGGGCTGAATCCCTCTTGGCCCGTTCCCGCTACGGTTCGAATTACGCCATTGGTATCGATCTGGCGTACACGATTCAAATCGCGCTCGGCGAAGTAGACGATTCCGCGCGAATCCACCGCCAATGCCCAAGGCTGTATCTGCGCAGATGGCGCGGTTGCGCCGTCTCTATCGTTGCTGCCCCCGCCGGCGAGCGTGGTCATGATTCCCGCGCGGTCGACGCGGAAGATACGGAGGTTGCCGAAATCCGCGATCAGCAGATTGCCTTGCGTGTCGAACGCCACGCCCGTCGGTTGATCCAGTTGCGACTGCGTTGCCGCGAAACCTTCGCCCGCATATCCGGAAAATCCGTTGCCCGCGACGACGCTCAACACGCCGCGCGTATCGATGCGCACGACGATGTGATTCTGCGGATCGGCGACAAAGAGATTGCCCGCGGCGTCAATCGCCACACCCTGCATCGCGGCAAGCGGCGCCTGGGTCGCCGGTCCGGGCGCCGATGGAAAAATCCACGCCGTCCCCGCAACCGTCTCGACATAGGACTGGGCGGACAGAACGAGAGCGGCGGGAATGAAGAGACGGAGGAAGCGGTGCATATCGGTACAAGCCTCAACGCGGATTCGGAACCGGACTTCCGTCGATCGCGCTCATTTATCTTCGGTTGTTTGCCGGCGGGAGTCAACGCTCGGCCCGATGGTGGCGTCATAACAAGCATGAAGCCATTTGTCCTCCTCGCAGCCTCCATCGCCTGGGCCGAAAACGCGCCCATGCAGTTCACGTTCACATTCACAGAGTCTTCGCCAACCAAAGGCTCCGTCACGCGCAAGTTCGAAACGATCGGCACGCTGAACGAACAAATGCGCATCAACGCCGGTGAGCGCGTGCCCGTCCGCATGAGCGACGACAAGCTGCAATTTGTCGACGTCGGCGTCAACATCTTCTGCCGCGCCCGCGAAGCGCAGACCGGCGCGTTGACCCTCGACTGCAACTTCGAGCGCAGTGCCGTCGCGCCTGGCCAACAGACTTCCGTGCAATCGCCGCGCATCCACACAACCCGGACGGGCGGTAACTACGTCGTCAAGACCGGCGCCTCGACCCAATTGGCCCGCATCGACGACCCCATCACCGGTAGCCAGATCCAAATCGACGCGCTCATCGCCAAACTTCCGTAGTGGCCCTTTTCCAACGCCGCCTCCGCTAACAGTCCGTGGTTAAAGTCGGCCCCCCTGCTGAAATCATT
>VFZQ01000760.1 GCA_016871135.1 Acidobacteriota bacterium
GTTTCGGTGGCGGCGATGCTTGGAGGCTACGCCTTATCATGCTTAACGAACGGAGGCGTTCTTGCGGCGCCGCCTTTCGTCGCGCCGTGGCATGAACGGGACATGTGGACCATGAGCCAGCAAGCGGGGAGCGTTTCGTACTTGCTCTTCGCGGCGGGATTTTCTTTGGCCGCCTACACAGTATTCATGTGGCTGTGCGATGAGCGCGGATGGCGCGTGGGCGTGTTTCGCACCTTGGGCGTGAACGCATTGACAGGCTATGTTCTGCACATGCTGGTTGAAGACGCTGTGAAGCCGTTTGCGCCGAAAGATTCGCCGCTGTATTGGGTGGTGGCGATGTTTGCGGTGTTCTTCACGATTGTGTGGGCGATGATGCGGTCGCTTGAGAAGAACAACGTTTATATAAAGCTGTAGAGCTTGGCGGGGTTGTCGGTCAGAATCTTCTTGCGCGTCGGTTCGCCGGGCGCCCAGATGGGGAGCTGATTCAGTAGGCGGCCGTCGTCGATGTTCATTGGCTTCGAGACGGTTGTGGCGGGGCGGCCGGGGGGGGCGGGGGGATCGGGGTGCGGCCAGTCGGTGCCCCACACGATGCGATCGGCGTTGGCGGCGATGAGGGCTTTGGCAAGGGGAGCGGCGTCGGGGTAGTCTGGGCCCTTATCGGAGGCGCGATAGGCGCCGGATACTTTAACGTAGGCCTTGCCGGATTTAACGAGGTCAAGGAGATCGGAGAATCCCGGTTGATCGACGCCGAGCGCGGCCTTGGCGCCGCCGAAGTGATCGAAGACGACGGGGACAGGGGCGTTGAGGACTTCGTTCTTGATTGCGCGAATGACGGCGAGGGTAGTGAACATTTGAATATGCCAGCCCCGGGACTTCATTCGTTCCGCGGCGCGGATGAACCGTCTGCGGCCTTCGGCGGGATCGTTGACGCCGGCGGTTGCGAGATTTAGACGGATGCCGCGAACGCCGGCTTTGTGCATGGCGTCGAGGTCGCGATCGGGAGTGTCGTCGCCGATGACGGCGATGCCGCGGGCAGTCTTTCCGCGCGCTTTTAGGCCCCATATGGTGGCGGAATTATCGGTGCCGTAGACGCTGGGCGTGACGATCACGACGCGCTCAATGCCGAGGGTTTTATGGAATTTGGCCATGTCGGCCGGAGTGGCGGGTTCAGGCGTGTAGGAGCGGCCGGCGGAGAATGGGAATCTTTTGGGATCGCCGAAGATGTGGGTGTGGCAGTCGCAGGCATGGGCTGGAATCCTAAAGTTAACAGGGGCAGCCATGGAGGCCAGAGTTCCGATTGCGGTTCTGCGCGTGATCATCGTCCGACAGTATATCGCTGGCCGCGCGCTACAATAGCCCCATGCAAGGTAACGAACAGGTCATCGCACATTTGAATGAAGTTCTGAAGGCGGAGCTCACCGCTATCAACCAGTATTTTCTCCATGCGGAAATGATGGAGAACTGGGGATACACGAAGCTGGCCAACTACACGAAGAAAGAATCGATCGACGAGATGCGGCACGCCGAGGCCGTGATCGAGCGAATTCTGTACTTGGAAGGCGCGCCGGGAATGACCGAGTTGTTCGCGCTGCGCATCGGCAAGACGGTGAAAGAGCAGTTGACCAACGATCTGGCGTTGGAATTGGAAGCGCTGCCGCGCTTGAACAAAGCGATTAAGACGGCAACCGACGTGGGCGATAACGGGTCGCGGGAATTGTTCGAGAAAATTCTTGTCGACGAAGAGCATCACGTCGACTGGCTGGAGGCGCAGCTACATTTGATCGCCGAAGTGGGCGAAGCGAATTATCTTGCGCAGCAGATTCACAAAGCGGAATAGATGCGTTTCGTTTGTTTGGTCCTGGTATTTTCGGCCGCGCTGACCGGGCAGAAGGACTTGGCGGGGTCGGCGCGCATACGGGTGTCGCTCGAAAAGCTGCAGACGCTTGGGCGGGTGTTGCATATTGCGGCGCACCCCGACGATGAAAACACCGCGTTGCTGGCGCTATCGGCGCGGGGCTGGAAGTACCGTACGGCGTACTTGAGTCTAACGCGCGGCGAGGGGGGGCAGAACCTTATCGGCAGCGAGCAGGGCGAGTTGATGGGAGTGATCCGCACGCAGGAGTTGTTAGCGGCGCGGCGGATCGATGGTGCGGAGCAGTTATTCACGCGGGCGATCGATTTTGGTTTTTCGAAAACCGCCGATGAGACGCTGACCAAGTGGGACCGCGATAAGGTCCTTTCCGATGTCGTGTATCACATCCGGCGGTTTCAACCGGATGTCATTGTGCTGCGGTTTAGCGGAACACCGCGCGATGGACACGGCCAACATCAGGCGTCGGCCTTGTTGGGGAAAGAGGCGTTCGAGGCGGCGGCGGATGGCTCGAAATTCCCCGGACTTCCACCGTGGCGGGCGAAGCGGCTCGTCTTGAATGTCGCGTCGTTTAGTCCGGCGATGGAAAAAGAAGCGGAGGCGCTTCCCGCGAAGATCACTCTGGATTTGGGCAAGTACGATCCGGTGCTTGGTTATTCTTACGGGGAGATAGCCGGGACGAGCCGCAGTCAGCACCGATCGCAGGCGATGGGTTGGCGGGAGGACAAAGGGGCGCAGCGGAATTTCTTCGTGGTGATTGGCGGAGATGGGGCGGCGAAGGATTTGTTTGACGGGATCGATACTTCGTGGAAGCGCGTCGCGGGATCGGCGCCAGTAGCCGCGGCGCTGGCGAAAGCGCTCCGCGAGTATGACGGGACGGATGCGGCGCGCATTGTTCCGTTACTGATATCCGCGCGACAGGAGTTGGTGAAGTTATCGGACAGGTGGGTTTCGGACAAATTGGTTGAGTTAGATGAGTTGATCGCTCATTGTGTGGGGTTGTTCCTCGACGCCGGGGCTCCGAAGTATCACGCAGGGGCGGGTCGAGTGGTGGAACTGCGGCTATCGGCGATGAATCGGAGCGCAGTGCCGGTGACCTTGGAGTCGGTTGCGGTGGAGGGAGATTCGGTA
>VFZQ01000761.1 GCA_016871135.1 Acidobacteriota bacterium
GCTGTCTACATCGAAGAAGCCTACGACGAACTGCGGCGTTGGGCGCCTGGGACGCGGCACAACGTGCAGTTCCTGCGCGGGCAGGCGCGGGAGCTGCGGCTCGATGCGTCGGGGACGAATCCGGAGTTGACCGCCGCGGGAGCGTGGACGTTCGGCGCGGGGTTCGCGCTGATGGTGGGGATTCCGTTTCTCGGCGTGGCGGTGCCGGAATCCTCGCGCCTGCGGCAGCTGGGGTTGCACAAGTACTTCGGCCCTTGGCTGGCGTTTTCGATGTTTGGTGTTTTCCCGCTGCTGGGCGCGGTGGCGTTCGCGATCGTCGAGACGCCGAAACGGTTTCAGTGGATTCAAGTCACCGGGACGCCGATGCACCGGGACCAACTTCCGCCGCCGCCTTCCAACGTCGAAATTACGCCTCAGGTCAAAGAAATTCTCGAAGATAAGAAGGCTGACTTCTTCGTCAAACACGAATGGAACGGGCGCGTTCTGCTCGGCGGCATGGGCAGCTACACCGGGCCGTATTCCGAACTGTCGTCCACGTGCGGGAGCTCCGCGAAAAGCTGTACGTTCTTCATGAGCCCCACCAACCGCTGGGACATCAAACGCCAGATGGGATTTAACGAAGACTTCTGGGTGCCGTTGGGGGTACTGTCCTTCTTCGGGGTTGTGTTTACGGGCGTGGGGCTGTTGGTGCGTAAGCTGATGGGGGACCGGTCATTCCAGTGAGCGGGGCGCATCGGTGTTGAGCTTGGCCAGTTCGGCGTCGAGGTGGGCCAGAGCCGCGGTGAGTTGGGCGCGGTGTGCGGGATGGGTGGCGCGGGATAGGTCGTTGACGACGCCTTTGCGGGAGAGTTCGAGGCTGTATTGCTTTTTCTCGAACGCCAGTTGAGCGGGCGACTTTTGCGGCTCGGGCTTGCGAGGACGATTGTCGTGGTCGTCCATCATGCCTTGCACCGATTTGTTTTCCCAACCGCGTGACATCTTTACTTTCGTTCGCGCGCGAGGCGGAAGCCGAGGTGTTCCCCCTTGGCGTCCGCTTTATCGGCGAATCGCGTCGCGTACGCGCAGTTCGGAGCGCTCGAATTGGCGTTGCACCCGCGGAAGACCCGGAATTCACCGGCGGCGGGACCTTTCGGGTCGCGGCCGGGGCTCTTGGCGTAGTATTCGAGGTCCAGGTAATCCTGCACCCATTCGCTGGCGTTGCCAAGCATGTCATAGACGCCCCAGATGTTCGACATCCTCGTTGTGGCGACATCTTGCAGGTAACCTTGCGCATTAGTGGAGTACCAAGCGAGATCATCATAGTTGCGCGACATCTGCTTGTCGTCCCCGGCGCGGGCGCAGTACTCCCACTCGGCCTCGGTTGGCAGGCGGTAACGGAAGCCGTCGTTGCGCGCGTTGAGCTTGGCGATAAAGGCTTGCGCATCGTTCCAAGAGACGTTGACCTTGGGCTTCATCGTCCCGGTCGACTTGCCGGTCATGACGGCGTTCCAGTGTTTTTCGGTGATCTCGGTGCGGCCCAACTGAAAGCTCTTGGTGAATTCGACCATGTGCTCGGGCTGTTCATCGCGCGGGCCAACGCGGTCGCCCATCACGAAGCGGCCGGGTTGAATTTTGGCGAAGTCGATGGGGATGCCGTCGACGACGAGCGAGAGCGACTCTTCGACGGGCGGCGCGACGGACGGCGGAGGCGTTGTCGAGACCGGCGGAGGTGTGACGGCGGGCGCCTGTTGTTGCGTAGGAGGAACATCGACGCGGGCGACGGGCGACTCGATGGTGCGCATGCCGCGGTAGATTAACAGCATCAGGACGGCGGAGGCCACTAGCACGACCGTCCCGAGCACCCACCGTGCCTTCATGCGCGCCGGCGATACGGCCGGAACGGCCGAGCCAGCGAGCGCTTCGACGAAAGCGGTGCAGTTGGGGAAGCGTTGCGACGCTTGTTTGGCGAGGCCGCGTTCGAAGGCGGCGTCGACGCCCGGCGAGAGTCCTTGGATCAACTGCGAGGGGGGGACGTGTGCTTCGTTGAGGGTCTTGTACGACTGGGCGATCCAAGTGTCGGCGGCAAAGGGAAGGCCGCCGGTTACGAGTTGGTAGGCGACGACGGCGAGCGCGAATTGATCGGAGCGGCCATCGAGCGCATCGCCGCGAATCTGTTCGGGCGACATGTAGCTCAGTGTGCCGGCGGTGGTGCCGACGCCGGGCGCGGTCTGGGTCACGTTGCCGCCGGAGAGTCGAGCGATGCCGAAATCGGCGATTTTGACGCGGCCGGTTTCATCGAAGAGGATATTGCCCGGCTTGATGTCGCGGTGGACGATGCCGGCGGCGTGAGCGGCGTCGAGGGCCGAAGCGGCTTCGCGCAAGATGCGAATCGTGAGTTCGCGGTTGGAGGTGTCTCCGGTGGCCAGGAGTGCGTCGAGATTTGGACCGCGGACGAACTCCATGACGATGTAGGCGCTGTCGGCGGTGTAGAAAAAGTCGTGCACGGCGACCGCGTTGGGATGCTGCAAGCGCGCGGCGGCGCGAGCCTCGCGGGCCAGGTGCTGTGCGTTGGCCGCGCGCTGGGCGGGATCGCCTCCTTCGAGCAATACACTTTTTAGCGCGATTTCGCGGTCGAGTTCGGTGTCGTAGGCGCGATAGACGACACCCATGCCACCCCGGCCCAGTTCCGCACGAATCTGATACCTTCCGATGGTTTCCATTGACTTCCCTATACGGTTAAGCGTAAAAACGCCGCTTTGCTCCGCAATGATTATAATAATGCCACTAGCATGAAACTTTGGCTATGGTTGTTGCTCGGCCTCCCGCTGGCCGCGGCGGAGGGTGACGAGATATTCGAAAAACAGATTCGCCCGGTGCTGGCGGAGAAGTGTTTTGGGTGTCACAGCGCGAAGTTGCGCGAGCCGAAGGCAGGGCTGCGGCTGGACACCAAGGCCGGATTGCGGTCGGTGAACGGCAAGCTTCTCAAGGCGATTTCCTATACCGATTTGCATTTGCGCATGC
>VFZQ01000762.1 GCA_016871135.1 Acidobacteriota bacterium
TTCCGTCTCTTCGACTACTGCGATTCTGCTAAAACTGAAACTAGCTGTCCACTGCTTTTTTGCATGGGCCGCCAACTGTGTCTAAACTTTTGTCTCACGGTTGGGGACAAGCTCAATCAGTCATCTCGACACGCTGGACATGAAGCCGGATGGCGAAGCGAAATATCGCGGGCCGTTCCGGGCGATCGGTACAAACGTCGCGGGCCTTCAGGTTTGCGAACACCTTCCGCTGACGGCCAAGCGCGCCGATAAGTACCTTGTCATCCGTTCGATGACGCACAAACAATCGGCGCACGGCGCGGCGCAAACGCTGTGGTTGAGCGGGCACGATGCGCTACCGACGGTGCTGGCGCCGTCTCTGGGTTCCGTGATTTTGAAGGAACTCGGCCCGCGCAACGAATTGCCCGGTTATGTGTTCGTGCCACAGCCGCGCGGTAACAACGCCAAGGCGGGATTCCTCGGGCCCAAGTTCAATCCGTTTTCGGCGGGCGAAGTCAACGTTCCGAAGTACGCCGTTCGCGATCTTGACCTGCCGATGGGAGTGGATTGGGCGCGCGTCGACCGGCGGCGGGGACTCCTGGCGCTGGTTGACGAGAAGATCCGGGCTTACGACACGACCGACACCTTCGACACGCTCGATTCTTACTATCAGTCTGCGTTCGATCTCATGAAGTCGCCGCGCGCTAGGAAGGCGTTCGACTTGGCGGCCGAGCCGGAATCACTCCGTGAGCGTTACGGCAAGACTTCGATGGGCCAGGGTTGTTTGTTGGCGCGAAGGCTGGTCGAGTCCGGCGTGCGATTTGTCACCGTCGCACGCGGCGACAACGCTTGGGATCACCACGGCAACATTTTCCCTACGCTCGCCAACGATTTCTTGCCTGAGTTGGACCGCGCGTTCGCGACTCTTCTCGACGATCTCAGCGATCGAGGGATGCTCGATTCGACGATGGTCATCGTCAGCGGCGAATTCGGCCGCACGGCGGAGATCAACGTGAACGCGGGGCGCGACCATTGGCCGAACTGCTACTCGCTGATTCTTGCCGGCGGCGGCATCGCGGGAGGGCGCGTCTGGGGCGCCTCGGATGCCGACGGTATGTATGTCAGGGACTCGCCCGTCGAGATTCCCGACCTCGCGGCATCGATCCTACAGAAGTTTGGCATCAACTACACGCGTGAATACGTGAGCAATATCGGGCGGCCGTTCAAACTGGCCGATGGGAAGCCGCTATCCTTTCTTTGATGCGACTAATCTTGCTGTTGAGCGTGGCGATCTTTGCGCAGCCGCGCAAAGTGGTGCTTTCGATCGACGATTTGCCGCGTGGTGGCGACAATCGCAACGCGAATTCGATCGAGGACGTTACGGCTATGACGAAGAAGCTCGTCGGCCACCTGAAGGGCACGAACGCGATCGGCTTTGTGAATTCCGGGCGGCTTCCTGAGCTTGGGGAGAAGGGATTGCAGGATGTATTGAAGATCTGGGTCGATGGCGGCCTCGATCTCGGCAACCACACTTACTCGCATCCGGACATCTCCGGCGTTACGACGCCGGAGTACTGCGCCGATATCGCGCGTGCCGAGCCTGCGATTCAGAAGGCGCTCAACGGCCGCAAGCCCCTATACTTTCGCCATCCGTTCCTTCGCACGGGCAAAACGAAAGAGGCAAAGGAGGGCCACGAAGAATGCCTTCGTCGGATGGGATACGAGATTGCGCCGGTCACGCTCGATAACTCCGATTACGTGTTTGCGGCGGTGTACGGCCGCGGCGACGACGCGATGAAGGCCAGGGTGAAGCGCGAGTATATCGATTTCATGGATCGGATCTTCGCGTTCTTCGAAGGTCGTTCGCTCGAAGTGTTTGGGCGGCCGATTTCTCATGTGCTGCTGCTCCACGCGAACCAGTTGAACGCGGATACGATGCCGGAACTGCTGGCGATGATGAGGAAGCGGGGCTACGAATTCGTTTCATTGAAAGAGGCGATGGCCGATCCGGCGTATCGCACCGCGGACAATCATCTTGGGCAGTACGGTCCGTCGTGGCTGCACCGGTGGGCGGCGACCAAAGGTGTGCCGAAGAAATTCGAACCCGACGAGCCGGCGTGGATCATGGAAGAATTCAAGAAACTACAAGCGCGTTAGCGGCGCTATCCTATTGGCGTGTTGAAACTATTGTTCCTCGCGCTATCCGCCTTTGGAGCCGATCCGTCGATCGATGACCTGCTGAAGCTGCGTACAGCCGGCGGCGCCGTTATCTCGCCCGACGCCAAGTACGTCGCCTATACTGTGCGCGAGGCCGACTTCGACGACGACTCTTTCGTCACGCAACTGTGGGTTGTCGAAACCGCGACGGGCCGAAGCTGGCAACTTACGCGCGGCAAGAAGTCGGCGAGCGGCGCGAAGTGGTCGCCGGACTCGAAGTGGCTTGCTTTCGCTTCGGAACGGATCGACAACAAGCAGCAGATTTTCGCCATTCTTCCCAATGGCGGCGAGGCCACGCAGTTGAGTAAGTCAGAAACCGGGATACAGTCCTTCGAGTGGTCTCCTGATGGCAAAACGATTGCTTATACGGCGGGAGAAAAGAAAGGTGAGGATCGCAAGAAGCAGTTCGGCGATTTCGAAGTTGTTCGCAAGGACTACGCGCTCACACATCTTTGGACGCTCGACACCGCCGAAGCGATGAAAGCGCCGCAGGCCGGGAAGCAGATTACGAAGGGCGCGAAGTTTTCGGTCGGCGGGTTCGCGTGGTCGCCCGACTCGACGCGGATTGCGTTCGATGCGACGATCAATCCGGATTTGGTGCAGAGCGGCACCGCCGACATTTACGTCGTGAAGCCGGGCGAAGAACCGGCGGTGCTCGTCACACAGCCCGGGCCGGACCGAAATCCGGTGTGGTCGCCCGACGGCAACGTCATCGCGTTCGTTTCCGCGATGGGGAATCCGAGGTTTTTCCACTTCAACAGCAAGATCGCGATCGTACCCGCGACTGGAGGCAGGGTCAGCG
>VFZQ01000763.1 GCA_016871135.1 Acidobacteriota bacterium
GTATGCCGAGATGCTCGAAACGCCGGCAACGCCGCCGGCCGCAACGAAGTGGCTCGCTCCCGACACGCTCGAAGTTGAAACGGAAACACGCGCCGGCGAGGCACTCACCATTCAAGTCGCGCACGACCCCTACTGGCGCGCGCGCGAAAACGGCACGGAATACAAGGTCTCGGCCGATCCCTTCGGCCAAATGCGCGTCGACGTTCCGCCGGGCCGTCACAAGTTGACCATGCACTTCGATACGCCGCTCGAAAACCGCATTGGCGGCGGCGTCACGGCAGCGTCAATCCTACTCACCGCCCTTCTCCTCATTCGGAAACAACGCACATGACGCGGCCCTGGATGCCGGCGTTCCTGCTGGTCTTGCTGAACACGCTGCTCAACTGGCGCATTCTGCTGCCCGGCGTCACTGTCTATCGCGGTTCGATCGAGAGCGGCTACGCCTACATGGGCAAGATCTTCGCGGCGAATCCCGACTATCTCTCTTGGAACCCGCTGCAATATTGCGGCATTCCAATGCACTTCGTCTACTTGCCGCTGGTGCCCTATCTCGACGCATTGTTCATGCGCCTGCTGCCGGGTGCCGACGCCACGAACGTTCACCGCGTCATCTGTTCGATCGCAGTCTTTGTCACTCCCGCCGTCCTGTATTGGCTGTTACGCGATTGGACGCGTGACACCCGTTTCGCCATGTGGGCGGCAATCGCGATGACGTTCCTGTCGCCGCTTTACCGTCTGATCGAAGTGATCAATCTCGACCGCGGCGTATTGCAGGCACCCTGGCGCATTCAGGTTCTGATCAAGTACGGCGAGGGTCCACATGGTATCGGCCTCGTCTTCTTTTTGCTCGCCCTGCTATTCGTCCGCCGCGCGGCGCTGAGCGGCGGACGAAACGTTCTCTATGCGTCGATCACGCTCGCGGCGGCGGTGCTGTCGAGTTGGGTCGCCGGGCTCGCGCTGGCGTTCGCCGTCTTGATGCTGCTGCTCGTTCATTTGGGCGATGCCGGCTTTCATCATCGACGCGTCATTGTCGCGGGCCTGATCGGCTACGGATTCGCGTGCTTCTGGCTCACGCCGTCTTTCGTCGCGCAGATGGCGTACAACTGGCCGCAAGATGCGTTCGGCTTCCAGTTCCAGCGCATCGAGCGGCTCTCGATGATCACGTGGGCAATCGCTCTTGTCGTGATCCGCGTTGTGTTCATGCGCTTCCCGGCGCAACGATTCCTCTGCTGGTCGATGCTGTGCGGTTTCGGCTTCGGCATGCCGGTCATGCTCTTCTATCGCTATGGCGTCAACCCGTTCCCTGAGTCGCGCCGCTACGCGCTGGAATTTGAACTCTTCGTGATTCTCATATGGGTGGCGGTGGTACGCATGCTGCGCGCCAAACCGGACTGGCGCTGGCGCTGGGCGGGAACGTTCGTTCTGCTTGTGGGCCTCCTCTCGGAAACTCCGCATGTCGTGAAATACGCGACACACTTCTACGCCAACTGGAATCCTGTGCGCGTGGAAGATGCAAAGCAACACAAAATCGCGGCTGCCATCGCCGCGCTGCAACCGCGCGGGCGCGTGTTCGCCAGCGGCGAGACAAGGTTCCGTTTGAATGCCTGGTATCCGATCCCACAGGCGGGAGGCGTATTCGAGTCGGGACTAAAATCGCGCGCCGCGCTCGCCATCGCGTATCAATTGCGCACCGATCTTGGAATGCCCGCCGGCCGCGAAGGCGAAGCCTCGGTGCATCTATTGCGCGCCCTCGGCGCCGAGTACATCGTCGTCCACGATTCGACATCCGACGACTTCTACCGCGACTTCAAGAACCCGAAAAAGTTCGAGGGCATCCTCGAAAAGGTCTGGTCCGGCGGCGGCGACGCGATCTACAGAGTTCCGGATTTCCGTTTCGCGATGCCCGTCACGGGCGATGAACTGCCGCGCAACCTAGCCATTGACGGCGATCGCAATCCGTGGAGAAAATACAGCGAGGCCATCGCCGACAAAGCTCGCCCGCAACTGGACTTTGAGTGGCGCACCGCGCGTCACGCAGCCATCACCGGCGCCCTGCAAAGCGGCGCCACCGTCGCCATCAATGTGCCGCATGATCCCAACTGGCGAGCCTACTTAAACGGCCAACCCGTGCCACTCGGAAAGACGGCCGTCGACATGATGGCCGCGGGCCCGCTTCCCGCCGCCGGCGCGCAACTCGACCTCCGCTTCGAGCCCTCGACCGAAGAATACACATGTGCGGCAATCAGCATCCTGACAATTCTGTGCAGTTTGGGTTACAGTCTGCGAAAGAGGGCATAACAACGCAATGCGCCGATTCCTCATCGTCCTCCGCCGCGCGTTCATGAACTCGTGGATCGACGGCTGTTTCGGCATCGCCAAAGGCGCCGCGTACTCAGGCCTGCTCGCGTTGTTCCCCGTGTTATCGACACTCGCCGCGATCCTCGTCCAAGCCAACGCGGGCCAGGTCTCGGACTACATTGCACGTTTTCTCTTCGAGGTCGTTCCGCCCGGCACAACGGAATTATTGGCCCGCCAATTTCGCGAGCGCGGTGCGCAGCCGCTGTCGTTGTTGATCGGCGCGACGGCGGTATCGGCGTGGGCCGCCTCGTCGTGGATGGCGTCTCTGATGGAAGGCTTCCGCGCCTGTTATCGATTGCCCGGCGGACGCGGCATCGTGCAGGACCGCCTGGTCGCCATCGCGCTTGTCTTCGTAAGCGCGGTCCCAGCCATTGCCGCGTCCGCGCTGCTTGTCGCCGGCGACCGCGTCGAAAGACTGCTGCTCGCCACCGCCGGCTGGATCGACCCGGGCCAGACGATCGCGCCAGGTCTCGCGGTCATCTCAAAGCTCTTGCGCTTCGCCACCGCGTTCGGCGCAATCGTCGTCACCACGATTCTGCTTTACTACATCGCGCCCAACAGCCCGCAGAAATGGAAGTACGTTTGGCCCGGCGCCGTCGTGGCGACCACACTCTGGCTTGTGGTCACGCTGGCGTTCG
>VFZQ01000764.1 GCA_016871135.1 Acidobacteriota bacterium
CTACAAATTGATCGACTCGCCACAAGTGAATGCATTCTGTCTGCCGGGCGGCAAGGTCGCGGTGTACAGCGGCATAATGCCCGTCGCCAAGAACGTCAATGGGCTGGCGGTCATAATGGGTCACGAAATCGCGCACGCCATCGCCCGGCACGGCGCCGAACGCATGGCACAGCAGAAGCTGATGCAGATCGGCCAGATGGCCGTCGGCGTTTCGGTCAGCGATATGGACATCAACCAACAGCGCGCGATTATGGGCGCACTCGGACTCGGCGCACAGTTCGGGATAATGCTGCCGTTCTCGCGTGATCACGAATCCGAGGCGGACTATATGGGCCTGATCTACGTCGCGCGCGCTTGCTTCGATCCCACCGAAGCGCCCAAACTGTGGGAGCGAATGGGCCAAGCCTCCGGCGGCCGCGGTACAGCGGAGTTTATGTCGACGCATCCATCGCACGCCACGCGTATCAAGCAGTTTCAGGAGTGGATGCCCGAGGCGCTACAGATCCGCAAAGAGAAGTGCGGTATCTGATCAGCGGATGTCGCGGCCGGTCCACTTGTCGCCATCCGTCTCTACAGGTCGCGTAAGCGCCTCGAAGACCTGATTCAACGACGACGCCTCACGCAACAGCGCGCGGTGCTGTGGTTTGAGCAACCCCATCTCCACCACGCCGTCGAGAAACGCGAACAACTTGTCGTAGAACCCGCGGACGTTCCAAATGACGACGGGCTTCATAGATATGCGCAGTTGCGTCCAGGTGACGATCTCAAACAACTCGTCGAGCGTGCCGAACCCGCCGGGCAGCGCGACGAAACCATCGGCAAGATCGGCCATTAACGCCTTGCGCTCGTGCATGCTTTCGACCACACGCAGATCTTTCAACTCCATGTAGGCCGCTTCTTTTTCGACGAGCAGGCGAGGCACGATACCCGTCACGTCCCCGCCCTCCGCCAGTACGGCATCGGCCAGCGCACCCATCATTCCCAAGTGGCTTCCACCATAAATCAGCCGGTGCCCGCGCCTGCCCATCTCCGCGCCGAGCGCCACGGCCGATTCACGAATCGCCGGATCGTTACCGGGGTTCGACCCGCAGTACACACACAGACTCATGCCCATATAGCTATGCTAGACGCAATGACTCGACGAACTTTTCTCGCGGCCGCCGCCGCGGCCAACGTATCCACCGAAATAGCGATCGACGGCAATCGATTCTTCATCAACGGCGTGCCGACGTACAAGGGCCGCTCGTGGCGCGGCCACAAGATCGAAGGCCTGCTGATGAACACACGAATGGTCAACGGCATCTTCGACGACCGCAATCGAGAAACGATCGCCAACTGGAAATACGCCGACACGGGCGTGTGGGACGCCGATCGCAACACTCGCGAATTCGTCGCCGCGATGCCCGAGTGGCGCCGACACGGCGTGTTGAGTTTCAACGTCAACATGCAGGGCGGTAATCCGCGTGGCTACGCGGCGAAACAGCCATGGGTGACGGGCGCATTCCTTCCCAACGGCGACATCTTTCCGGAATACTTGAACCGGTTGCGGCTGATTCTTGATAAAGCCAACGAACTCGGCATGGCGCCGCAGTTGGGCGTGTTCTACTTCGGCCAGGACCAGGTGTTGGAGTCCGACGCGGCAATTCGCCGCGCCTTGAAAAACACCATCGAGTTCGTACTCACGCGCGAGTACAAACATGTGTTGCTTGAAGTCGCCAACGAATGCAACAACAGCAAGTACGATCAACCGCTTCTCAAACAGGATCTCATCCCGCTGCTGATGAAAGAGGCTCGGTCAATCACGGTGCGCCGCCGCCGGCTGTTGGTCGGCACGAGCTTTAACGGCAACACGCTGCCGACTGAAGAGGTAACGGCCGTATCGGACTTTCTGCTCCTGCACGGCAACGGCGTCAGGGACCCCAACCGCATTCGCGAAATGGTCCGTCAGGTGCGCAAGCAGAAAACGTACGCCGGCCAACCGGTGCTGTTCAACGAAGACGATCACTTCGACTTCGACAAACCCGACAACAACTACATTGCCGCCGTGAGCGAGTACGCCTCCTGGGGCATCATGGACGTGGAGGGCTATCAGACGATTCCGGCCAACTGGGGCGTCAACACGGATCGCAAACGAGGCTTTTTCAACTTGACCAAGGAGATGACCGGCGCATGACGCACCTTGACGACATCCGCAGTGGAGTACTGCGCTTTCGCAACCACGTTTTCCCTCAACGCCGCGCCCTGTATGAATTGCTGGCCAATCATCAGGCGCCGCAGGTTCTCTTCATCGGCTGCATCGATTCGCGCGTCGATCCCGCCGAACTCTGCGACGCCGATCCCGGCGACATGTTCGTCGAACGCACGCCGGGCAACATTGTGCCCTCCTATGCCGAAACGCGCTCGGGCATCTCCGCGTCGATCGAATACGCTGTTACCGCGCTCGGCGTGACCGATATCATTGTCTGCGGCCACTCCGACTGCGGCGCGTTGAAGGCTGTGCTGCATCCGGAGAAACTCGCCGCCCTCCCCGCGGTCGAACGATGGCTGCATTATACGGACGCCGCTGCGGAAGCGGCTGCCCGCATCGGCGGCGAAGATTCCCTTAAATCGCTGTGCGAGCAGAATGTCCTGGCTCAAATGCGGCATCTCCGGACCCACCCGTGCGTCGCGGCGCGGCCTGGGATCCGCATTCACGGCTGGGTCTATCAAATCCACACCGGCGAAGTCTTCGCGGCCGATGAAGCCTCCGGCACGTTTGCGCTCTGGCCTTAGCGCTTTTTCGCGGTGACGACGGATTCTCCGTCGTGAACCGTCAGCGTCGCTCCTTCGATGCGAATCCGCACGGAAAGCGCGCCTGTGGGATAAAACGTGTTGTCCCCGAGAAAGTGGATCGGCCGCTGGGTTTCGCCTTTTCGCGTAAACATGAGTTGCGTCTTCGAGACACTGACTTCAATCGATTCGCTAGGCCCTGCGCCAAACACG
>VFZQ01000765.1 GCA_016871135.1 Acidobacteriota bacterium
GAACGCGTAGAATAGCCCAATGCGTTCCTTTGTCCTCGCGCTGCTGAGCGCCTTCTTGATTTTTCCCCAATCGATCGACCGCGCCAAGCTGGCGCAGATTCCTTCCCGGCTGAAAGAGTTCGTCGATGCGGGCAAGGCCGCGGGCATGGTCACGCTCGTCTGGCACAAAGGCGAGACCGCGGCGTTCGACGCCGTCGGCTACACCGATCTGGAGACGCGTCAGCCGATGACGAAGGAGAACATCTTTCAGTTGCACTCCATGACGAAACCGGTGGTCGCAATGGCGGCTCTTATGCTCGCCGAAGAAGGGCGCCTGTCGTTGTCCGATCCGGTGCAGAAACATCTGCCGGAGTTTCGCGGCCAGATGGTGCGCGTCGATGACAAGCTGCACAAACCCGGCCGGCCGATCACAATTCTCGATCTCATGACCCACACCTCGGGCATGATGTTGAACCCACCGCCGGGGATTGGCGAATTGCACGGCGCGCTGCACAAGCCGCTCGCCGATGTCGCCTTGATCCTCTCACAGCAGCCGCTCGAATTCGAACCGGGCACGAAGTGGCAGTATTCGAACACGGGCATCGCCGCGCTTGCGCGCATCGTTGAGGTCATCGGCGGACAGCCGCTCGAAGTCTTCTTTGCCAAGCGGATTTTCGAGCCGCTCGGCATGAAGGACACCTACATATTTCCGCCGAAGGACAAGTGGCATCGCATGCCGACGGCGTATATCTATCGGGACGGCAAGCCGCTGAAGTACACGTCCGATCCGCTGGGCGAGGGCGCGATGAAGTTTCGGGACGGGGCTAAATACTCGCTGCCCGAGGGCGGGCTTTATTCGACCGCGTCCGATCTCGCGATCCTGTACAAATCGATTCTCACCGGGAAACCTCGGCTGCTCAGCCCGGCCAGCATCCGCGTGATGTCGCAAGTGCACACGGGCGAATTGCGGACCAACGGCCCGGGCATGGGATGGGGCCTCGGCTGGTTCGTCGCGCGCGATCAAGGCGCGGCACAGCCGCTACCCGCGGGGACGTTTGGCCACGGCGGACGCTATGGCACGTATTGTTTTCTCGATCCCAAGAATCAACTGTTCGGCATCTTCATGATTCACCGCGAGGGCGGTTCGGACGAGCGAAATGCGTTTGTGCAGATGACGTACGCGGCGTTGAACTAATGCCGAAGGCCTTGAGCCGCGACGTCAGAGTCGCCGCGTGAATACCCAATAACGCCGCGGCGCCGCCGGGGCCGGAGATTTTTCCTCTCGCTGCGTGCAGCGCGAGTTCTAGATTCGCACGCTCGCGGGCGCGCCATTCCGCTTCGGGGATGACTTCTCCGTCGATGATGACCGGAGCTGGAACTATCGCCGTGGACGGAAACTCGAACAGTAGCGCGCCGCCTCGGGCGAGAATCACCGCGCGTTCGACGGCGTTCCGCAGTTCGCGGACATTGCCGGGCCAGTCGTAAGCGCGCGCGCGTTCGATTTCGCGTTGCGGAAGACGCGGCTCGGCGATGTGAAACTTCGCACAAGCGCGGTGGACGAAGTGGCGAATGAGCTCGGGGATATCCTCGCGCCGTTCGCGCAGCGGCGGCACTTCCATCGGAAACACGCCGAGGCGGTAGTAGAGATCGAGCCGGAATCGGCCGGCGTCGACCTCGCGCCGCAGGTCCCGATTCGTGGCGGCCAGCACGCGCACACTGACGCGCCGGGTCACGTCTTCGCCCACACGCTCGAACTCGCCCTCCTGCAACACACGCAGCAGTTTCGATTGCAGTTCGAGCGGGATCTCGCCGACTTCATCGAGAAACAGCGTGCCCCCATCGGCGAGTTGAAAACGTCCGATGCGATCCTTCACCGCGCCTGTGAACGCGCCGCGCGCATGGCCGAAGAATTCGCTTTCGAACAGTTCGCGGGGAATGGAGCCGCAGTTCACTTTGACCAGCGGCTTGCGGGCCCGCGCGCTGCGCTGATGAATCGCACGGGCGATCAGTTCTTTCCCGGCGCCGCTTTCGCCGAGGATCAGTACATTGGCATCCGTCGAGGCAACCATCTCGACCTGGCGCAGGGCACGTTCCAGCGCGGGGCTGCTTCCAAGAATTTCGCCGAACGATCCTGTTTCCTGGACCTCTTCCCGCAAATAATCGCGCTCGAGTTCGAGCTCGCGGCGCAGTGCGGCAGCTTCGTCGAACGCACGAGCGTTGGCAACTGCGACCGCGGCGGCGTCTGCGAGTGAGCCGATCCACTGCCAACATTCATCGTCGGCCTCACGGCGCCGGAAAACGGCCAGCACGCCGAGTACCTCGCCGCGAAAAATCAGCGGCCGGCCAGCGAAGCCGATAAGACCCTCGCGCTTTACCCACTCCGGATCGCGCACCCACCGCTCGTCGTCGGCCAGCCGGCGGATTCGAATCGCCTTGCCCGTGCGCGCGATGTGGCCAAGCTTCAGCGGGCTTTCCAAATTCACGCGATGAAACGTGCCGTTCACGCGCGACCAGTCCGCGGCGGCGTCGCGAGGAATTCCCGCGCTGGCCCGCAAATGAAGTGCCTTTCCATCGGAGTCGCAGTGCGGGCAACGGTCATCGACCAGCCACACGCGCGCCAACGCCACACCTGGTTGTTCGGCGAGAATGTTGAGAATTTTTGTAAGGACTTCCTCCAACGTCCGCTGGGCGGCAAGCGCGACGAGAACGGAAGGCAGATCGCCGAAGGGCATCGCCTCCAGAATTCATGAATTTCCACGATTTGTCAATGAGATCCCATGAGTCATGAGATCTCATGAGCACCCTGGGGCGCCAACTCCTTTGTTTTCAACGCTGGCACTTTGGCATGTGCCTTGCACTCCTAAGAAGCGTGCCGCCAACAACGCGGCCCAGAAAAGGAAAACCAAATGAACCGCATTGCACCCATCCAAACCGCCGAAGCAACCGGCAAGGCGAAGGACCTCTTGACCGCCGTCCAGGCGAAACTC
>VFZQ01000766.1 GCA_016871135.1 Acidobacteriota bacterium
GACGCAGCCCAGGCCTTCGTGCAGGAACACCAGCGTCGGTCGCGCATAGCCATCGTCGCGACCGGCGCGCGCGATCCAGCGCCCGCGGATGCGGCGGTCTGTCAGATCGAGGAGGAGATCATCGGCGTCCATCGCGCCGGTGTAGCGCCCAAGGCTTCCGAGTACCAGCAGTCTGGCTACCGGCACCGGCTTTGGCATGCTGCTTTGCGATCGGCCAATTGACTCCTTGAGAATCGCGCTCGGGTTGTGTTTCCATCCGTTCGCCTTCAAGAGGACGGTTGATGCCCAAGCGGGTCAGCAGCAAGACCGGCAGCGAACTCTTCGTGGTCGACAACAGCGACGACGAATGGAAGGTCGTGCGCTATCTCCACGATTGGTGCCAGATTTCGAAGGCGATCGATGTGGCGACGGCCTATTTCGAAATCGGCTCGCTGCTGGCGCTGAACGGCGAGTGGGCTAAAGTCGATACGATCCGTGTCCTGATGGGCGACGAAGTCGCCCATCGCACGAAGAACGCCATCGCCGCCGCCCTTCGAGCGCGCAGTGAACGGCTGGACAACAGCATCGAGGCCGAGAAAGAAAAGGATGATTTCCTGACCGGCGTGCCGGCGATCGTCGACGCGATCAAGGCCGGCAAGATCGCGTTCCGCATCTATAACAAGAACAAATTCCACGCAAAGGCCTATATCACCCACGGTCGCATGGACGTGGTCGGCTCGGCGGCGCTGGTCGGCTCATCGAACTTCACTCGTCCCGGCCTGACCCAGAATATCGAGCTCAACGTGCAGATCACCGGCACACCGGTCGGTGTGTTGCAGGAGTGGTACGAGGAGCATTGGGAGGAGGCTGAGGACGTCACCGAGGTGATGCTCAAGACCATCGAGCGTCACGTCTTGGAGTACCAGCCCTTCGAGGTCTACGCCAAGGCGCTTGGGCAGTATCTGGCCGGCCGTGAGCTAACGGTGGGTGAGTGGGAGAAGAACGTCTCCCGGATCTACAAGCTGCTCGACGGCTACCAGCGTGAAGGATACGGCGCGCTGATCAAGATCGCCCGCAAGTACGGCGGCGCCTTCCTGTGCGACGGCGTCGGTCTGGGCAAGACCTTCGTGGGTCTCATGCTGATCGAGCGCCTGGTGCTGCGCGAGAAGAAGAACGTGCTGCTGCTGGTGCCGAAATCGGCCCGTGGTCCGGTATGGCAAACCAATCTTGACCAGCATCTGCCGGAGTTGTCGCTGGGCGTCTACACGAACCTTGTGATTCACAATCACACGGACCTTCAGCGGGAGTCGTTGCGGCCCGAACTAGAGCAGCTGGCCAATCGATCCGATGCCATCGTGATCGACGAAGCACATAACTTCCGCAATCCCGGCATCGCCGGCGAGGGGCGCCGGGAGAAATCGCGCTATCGCGTCCTCCAGGACATCGCGCGCGGCAAGGAAACCTATCTGCTGACCGCGACTCCGGTGAACAACAGCCTGCTCGATCTGCTGCACATGATCGAACTGTATGCTGACGAGGCCGGCTCGAAATTTGCGCAGGCGCCGCTGGGCATCCACTCGCTTCGCGGCCACTTCCGCTCCCTGGAAAAGGAGATTTCGGGCAAGAAGGACGCAGCGCAGGACGATCTGTTCGATCAGATTGACCCGAATGTCATCGCCAGCGGTGCACACCGCATTCTCTACTCGGACCGCCTGGTCAGCACGATCGTCGTCCAGCGCAGCCGTGCCTATGTCAAGGAAAGCCAGAAGCGGGAGGCCAAGGGCGAAGCGATCTTTCCGGTCCGCGAGGATCCGAAAGTTGGGGAGTACCGGTTCCGCCCGATCCAGAAGAAGCTGCTCGACAAGGTCGAGGACGCCTTCAGCAAGGCGCGGCCGCTTTTTTCCCTCGCCGCCTACTATCCCTACGGCTACGCGCGGCGCGCGGTCGAGGAGGACACTTGGATCAAGGGCCGGCAGATGCAGGTCGTGCGCCTCGTCCGGGCCGGCTTCCTGAAGCGCCTGGAAAGCTCCACCGTCTCGTTCGACTATTCCTGCCAGAACCTGTTGATCAAGCTGCTGACCTTCGTGAAGAAGCAGGCGACGACGGCGAAGCAGAAGCGCGACCTGGAGAAATGGCAAGCGCGCAACGCCGAGATGATCGATCACGTACGGGAACGGCAGGCGCATTGGCAGGGACTCGAGGAACCCGAAGACGACCTCATCACTGAGGACATGCTGGACGACGTCGAGCCGCTGTCGCCGGACGATTTCAATATCGACGAAATCCTGCACGAGACCTACGGCGACCTCGATCAGCTTCTTGAGTTTTTGCGCGACCTGCGCGGCTTCGAACCCAAGAACGACGGCAAGCTCGCCGCGCTGATCCAGTTGCTGAAGTCCGATCCGGTGCTGTCGAAGCACAAGGTGCTGATCTTCACCGAGTACATGACGACGGCGCGCTACTTGCGCGACCAGCTGATCAAGGCCGGCGTTGACGGCGTGCAGCAGATCGATTCCGCGTCCAAGATCGACCGCGCGACCGTCATCCGCCGCTTCGCGCCTTACTACAATGGCTCCTCCAGCGCCAAGCTGGCCGCCGCCGGCGAAGCTGAGACGCGAGTTCTAATCTCGACGGATGTGTTGTCCGAAGGCCTGAACCTGCAAGACGCCACGCGCCTGATCAACTACGACCTGCATTGGAATCCGGTGCGTTTGATGCAGCGCATCGGCCGCGTCGATCGCCGTATGAGCCCTGCAGTCGAGAAGCGGATCATCGAGGATCATCCCGACCGCGCGGCGCAACGCGGCAAGGTGGCCTATTGGAACTTCCTGCCACCGGAGGATCTCGACCGCCTGCTGGCGATCTACAACAAGGTCGCCGGCAAGACCTGTCCGTCGTCAGAACAAACGGGACGTTCTGAGGTTTCTGTTAACGGAGGCTTTGGCGCATCTAGGCTGTCAGTTTAGGCGGCCGCTTGCCGGTGCA
>VFZQ01000767.1 GCA_016871135.1 Acidobacteriota bacterium
GGGATACTGCTTCAGCACTTCGTGGATCGCCGGCAAATCGGGCGCGGTTTCGGCCGAAACGAGCGTGTTGACCCGCACAGGCATCCCAAGATCGCGCGCCCATCTCAGAGCGTCCATCGTACGCGCAAACGTTCCGGGCACGCCGCGAATGCCGTCATGTTTCTCCGGACACGAGCCGTCAAGACTCAGTCCAAGCCCCGTCACTCCACTGTTATTCAGCCTCTCAAGCATCTCGCGCGTGAGCGCTGGCGTCGCGGCGGGCGTGATCGAAACGGGAATCGACAGCCGCCGCGCCACATCGATCAAGTCGAACAGATCCTTGCGCCGCAGCGGATCGCCGCCGGTGAGAATGATGTTCGGCGGCGGATCGCCAAACATGGAAATCTGGCGAAGCAGACCCACCCCCTGATCGAACGTCAGTTCCCCCGGCGCGGCGAACGGCATCGCTGTCGCGCGGCAATGCCGGCAGGCCAGTCCGCAGGCTTGCGTCATCTCCCAATACACGTTGAGCGGTGCGACCGAGTAGTTTGCATGAGCGCCGGGGTGATGTCCCATGCGTCGATCGTAGCGCCGCGTTGCATCCGGTGATGTGACCGGAGTCACGTCTTAAGCGTGACTGACAACAAAGACCGCCACCTCGGCCAAGAGATTCGGCATCGCCTTGATCTCCTTGGTGCCCGAGAGAAAGTACCGCCGCTCAATCTGCCACCGTTCACGCGCCGCGAGGATCTCGAAATCGTCGACCGTCAGGAAATGGATATTCGGCGAGTCGTACCAGTCGTAGGGAAACAGCTTCGTCTTCGGCGCTCGGCCGTTAAGCAGATGCGCGAGCCGTACCTTGTAATGCCCGAAATTCGGGAACGCAATAATCGCTCGACGACCTACCCGTAGAATGTCCTGCATCACCTGTTTGGGATAACGAACCTCTTGCAGCGTCTGGCTCAGCAGCACGTAGTCGAACGCCTTGTCCGGGTAGTCGGCCAGGCACGATTCGATGTCGCCTTGATAGGCCGACACGCCGCGCGCGATCGCCTTCTGTAATTTCGCGGGGCTGATCTCAACCCCGCGCGCATCGACGTTCTTGTTGTCCGCGAGCCAGGCCAGCAGTTCGCCCTCGCCGCAGCCGAGGTCGAGAACACACGATCCGGGCTCAACGATTTCCGAGATAAGTCCGTAGTCGCCGCGCCCGAATAGTTCGTGGACGAGCGGTCCGTGTTCGCCCTTCATGCGCGGCTGTTCTCCTTCATCGTGCGGGCCAGGAAGCCGGTGATCAACTCTGCCTGTTCGTCGACCTCCACAAGAAACGCATCGTGGCCGTAACTGGAGGTCAGCTCGATGTAGGCCACATCCTGATTTCGCCGCCGCAGCGCGTTGACGATTTCCAGCGATTGATACGACGGATACAGCCAGTCGGAGGTGAAGCTGATGACCAGAAAGCGGGTGCGCGTCTTATTCAAAACAGGCACCAGCGATTGCGCGCCGTTGGCGAGATCGAACAGGTCCATCGCCTTGGTGATGTAGAGGTAGCTGTTGGCGTCGAAGCGATCGACGAACTGCGAGCCGCGATAGCGCAGGTAGCTCTCGACCTCGAAGATACCGTTGTCCTCGCGCTGGCGGCGGCCGAATTTTTCGCGCATCGATGCGTCGGACATGTACGTGATGTGGCCGACCATGCGCGCGACCGAAAGACCGCGGGCCGGTGGTTTGGAGTCGTAGTATTCGCCGCCGTTCCAGTCGGGATCGGCCATGATCGCCTGACGGCCGACTTCATTAAAGGCGATCTGCTGAGCCGAATGCCGCGCGGTGGATGCGATCGGAATCGCCGACGCCACCGACTCCGGATGACTCACGGCCCACTCGAGCACCTGCATGCCGCCCATCGATCCGCCGGCCACACTCAGCAGCCGTTTGATGCCGAGCGATTCCACAAGCATCTTCTGCGCGCGCACCATATCGCCGATGGTAACCACCGGGAACGACATGCCGTAGCGCTGGCCAGTGGCCGGGTTGATCGAGATCGGTCCGGTTGTGCCTTTGCAGCCGCCCAGGACATTGGTGCAAATCACAAAGTACTTATCGGTGTCGAAACCCTTTCCGGGCCCGATCATGTTTTCCCACCAACCCCGTTGGCCGTCGGCGCTCACGCCGGCCGCGTGCGCGTCGCCGGAGAAGGCGTGGACGACAAGGATCGCGTTCGACTTGGCGGCGTTCAGCGTGCCGTAGGTTTCATAGGCGATATCGACCGAATGAATAACGACGCCGCTTTCGAGCTCGATCGAATCAAACCGCTTGATCTGTGTTTCGACAACCATCGCGAAGGGAAACCACTAGGATAGCCGACCCGGCCACAAGCACGCGATAAGCAGAATGGTGAAAACGATCGAAACGCCAAGATTGCGGAAGCCGACGCGGCGAAACGGCTCGTCGAGAGTTCCACTCAATCGGTAAAGTTCAAACGCATTGGCCGCGGCCGAAAACAGCGGCACAAGCGCCAGACGGCCCCCGATTAACCCCGCGCCCAGCAGTTGCAGCGCAAGACCCGCGTAGAGTTCGAACGCCGTCGGCATCCGTCCGGTCCTGAGCGCAAGGCGGGCGTGCACCGTGAGGATCGAGGTCAGTCCATGCAGACTGAGCAGCGCCCAGAGCGGCCAGATCCAGCCAGGAATATGCCCCAACGCAACCACGGCGACGAAAGGAGCAGTCGAACCCAGCGCCGCCGCGCTGACAATCTGAAACGCGCGTGACCGCTGGTGGTTCTTGATGAAAACGGCTACGGCGATCACCGTGAACACACCGCCAAACGCCGCGAAAACTCCGAGCGGAACGAGAGGAACACCGCGCGCCAGCAGAGCGAACGAGACCGCCAGGATTGCCGACTCGACGAGCAGCCAGCGGACGGCGGCGGGCGTCCGGGGATTCGGAGTTCGCCAAACAAAACGCTGGCGAGCGAGGATTAG
>VFZQ01000768.1 GCA_016871135.1 Acidobacteriota bacterium
GGCAACACCCAGGGCCGTTCGTCTCGCAGCCGGTCCCAGAAAAACTGCTCGCGGTAAAACGGGTTGCCGGGCCCGTAGACGAATGGCGGCCGCAGCGTCACCGCGGGAAATCCGTAACGCTGATGCATACGGAACAGCGCCCGTTCGCTCATCGCCTTGTTGCGAGCGTAGACATCCGGGCAGTCGTCGGGCACCAACCCGTCGCCCTCGTAGTGATTCAAACCGCCGCCGTAGGCCGCGACGCTCGAAACGAAAACATACCGGTTCACGCGCTCGACAAACATGCGCGCGGTCGCTTCGACCTGGGCGGCCGTGGTTCCGCGTTCCCAATCGTAGACGTTGTCGAAGACGACATCGAAGGCGAGGTCGGTGAGGCCCGATTGCATGGACGCCGGATCGTTCCTGTCGGCGACGATCTCGCGCACCTTTGGCCCCAGATCATGTCCCGCGCGGCGGTGCAGAATCGTCACTTCGTGGCCGTTCTTGACAAGGCGCGCCACCAGTTCACGCCCAATAAAAAGCGTGCCGCCGATCACCAGAATCTTTCGCCTCGGAACCACCACGATTTGCTCCTTCCGCAAGGGAAGTCCTTGCTATACTAGCATCCGAATGCCGAACCGAGGCGCCGGACCGGTGGCCGCGCAGGCGTTAACGGCGCTGCTTGTCGACGACGAGCCTCTCGCCCGCGACGAACTGGCCTATCTACTCAGAGATTTTCCCGACGTCGAGATCGCGGCGACGGCCTCGAACGGCCTGGAAGCGATCGCGATGATCGAGTCGATCGAGCCAGACCTTGTCTTTCTCGACGTGCAGATGCCCGGGCTCGATGGACTTGGCGTCATTCGGCGGCTTCGTGAAAAGGGCACTCCGCTTCCTCACTTCATTCTGGCGACGGCGTTCGATCACTATGCCGTCGATGCGTTTCAACTCGAAGCGTTCGATTACATTCTCAAGCCGATCGAAAAAGACCGGCTGGCGTCGACCATCGATCGGGCCCGCCGCGCGATCGCCGCGAAGCCCAAGCTGGCCGAGCCAACCGTCGAGCAGGAAGCCCCGGCCGGGGGCTACAAGACGAAGTTGCTGGTCCGCCGAGACAACCGCAACCTAATCGTCGACGCCAGCGAGATCATCTACGCGACGATCGACGACGGGCTCATCACGGTGGTCACGCCGTCGATGGAAGGGGAATCGACCTATAAGACGATCGAGGAGATGCAGTCCAATCTCGATCCCGAAATGTTTTGGCGCGTGCATCGTTCGTGGCTCGTCAACATCAACCGGATCAAGGAAGTGATTCCGTGGTTCAAGTCGAGCTTTCAACTGCGCATGGACGATAAGCGCGGCACTGAAGTGCCCGTCAGCCGTGTGCAGACCAAGCGGCTGCGTTCATTGTTCCGGCTTTAGATCGGCAAGCCAGCACGCCAGAGCGAATAGCCAACGGCTTGCCGGCCGTACAGCCACCAGTCTTTCCAGCCCGTCTCCGGCTTGATCGCGCGCGGGGAGCCGAATACGCGCAACCCGCGCGCTTCAAGCATCTTCTTTGTTCGGTAGATGTGATAGCCGTCGCTTACGAGAATGCACGTTTTCAGGCCCATGCGCCGCATGATTTCGGCGACGGCCACGGCGGAATGCACCGTCGTCTCGCCCTCGTCTTCGAGGATGATCGACTCGCCCGGCACGCCTTTGCCGATCAAATAATTCCGGCCCACGGTACCTTCGGTGAAGACAGGGTCGCCGCCCGCGCCGCCTGTTGTGATGATGTGTTCGGCCAAACCGCGCCGGTAGAGCGCCAGCGCATGATCGAGCCGCGCCTTCAACACCGGCGACGGTTTACCGCGATATTCGGCCGCACCCATCACGACAATTACATCGGCCTGGCGCGCTTCGTCGCGGGTCGATTGATCGTGTATTTCGCGCGCCAGCAGAATCAACCAAAGCCCGAAGGCGCACGCCGCCGCCGCCGCCAAGCGGCCCCACAGTCCGGATACTCTCGAATGACGCGCTATGCTTAACAGTCTATAGGAATGCTCGGCGCTCACCATCCGTTGATCAAGAGTGTGCGAAAGGCGGTTCAGCGCGGCGGCCGGACCGCCGATGGCCTCGCCGTCGCCGAAGGCCCGCATTTATTGCGCGAGGCGATGGGTTCGAGTGCGCGCATTCACGCCGTACTTTCGGTCGAACCGCTCGAGATGCCGCATCATCTGGTGGATGCCGCGACGATGGCGAGCCTTTCTTCGGTCGAGTCCTCGCGCGGCGTTATCGCGCTTGTCGATCTTCCGGAATCGCCGATTGATCCGATGCTCGCGGGAAATCCGTTGGTTGTTTTGCTCGACGGGATTCAAGATCCGGGGAACGCGGGAACAATCCTGCGTAGCGCGGAAGCCTTCGGCGCGACGGGCGTCGTCTTCCTCAAAGGTTCGGTGAATCCGTGCAACCCGAAAGTCCTTCGCGCTTCGGCGGGATCGATCTTTCGCATCCCGTTCGCGACGATGGAGTGGAGCGAGTTTCCGGCCTCGCGACTCGACATCTACGCCGCGATGCCGGCCAGCGGCGTGGCGCCGCATCGCGCCGCACTCGACAAGCCCTGCGCGTTCGTCGCCGGCAACGAGGGCAACGGTGTTTCGAGCGCGATCCTTCAAGAGGCCCGCGCCATCACTATTCCGACCGAACGTGTGGAGTCGCTGAACGCGGCGCTTGCCACGTCGATCCTTCTCTACGAGGCGCACCGGCAACGCACATGAGTCTCTTCGACACCGCCATGCCCCGGCCTCTCGCCGAGCGCCTTCGCCCGACGACGCTCGACGAGTACGCCGGTCAGGAACACATTCTCGGCAAAGGCAAGCCGCTGCGGCGCGCCATTGAAAACGATCAGCTTTCGAGCATCATACTTTGGGGGCCGCCCGGTGTCGGCAAGACGACGCTGGCGACAATCATCGCGTCGTCGACCAAGGCCGAA
>VFZQ01000769.1 GCA_016871135.1 Acidobacteriota bacterium
AGAGAAGGGCGAAGTCTACCCGTGGTTCACCCACGGATCGAACGCGGCGCAGTCGGCTGTGCGCGCCGATGGCGCCGACGGAGAACTACTGCTCTTTGAAGCCGCCGGACGCTACGCGAAGGAGTACACGGCTGGCGGCGCGGCGTGGAACAAGGACTCGGATTTGAACATCCAAGTGTTGGCTGTGCGCAATGTTGACACGGGCGCGGCGGAGATCAACCCCGCGTCACTACATGCTGCGAAGTCGGGCGGCTGCGTAGCGGCTCGAACTTGGAAGGGTGAGCCGGTCAGAAGCTGCGCGGGGCGCTGAACGGCGGGAAATGGTGGGCGCGCAGGGACTCGAACCCCGGACCTCCTGCGTGTGAAGCAGGCGCTCTAACCAGCTGAGCTACGCGCCCGAAACGTCTATGATACCGCACGCGGCGGCTGGAGAGTAGCGAGATCTTTCGCCGTGCCCAGCGCGATCGAAGTGCGAGTGCGCTGCACGCCAGGGATGGACTTCAAAATCGAGGTCAAGAAGTGCTCCAGATGTTGTGTGTCGCGGCAGTGGACTTTGAGCAGAAAGTCGTCGTCGCCGGCCATGTGATGGGCCTCCTTGATCTCTTCACGTTTCGCGACGACAGCAAGGAATTTGGCGCGGTCGCGCGGGTGGGCGAGCGTCACGGCGACAAACGCGGTTAAACCGTAACCGAGGGCGGCCGGGTCGAGAACAGCGTAGTAGCCGCGGATGACGCCGCGGTCGCAGAGCCGCTTTGCGCGGTCGGCCACGGCCGGAGGGGAAAGGCCAAGTTCGGCGCCGAGGTCTGCCCAGGTCGCTCTCGCATCGTTAGCCAAACGAGCCGCCAGCTTTCGATCCAAATCATCCATAGCCAAATTATATTCGATTCGAAAGTGTATAATCGAAAGCATGGAGACCTACTTAGCTTCGATTCAAACCTATCACGCCTTCCTGACCGACGTTTCGGAAGGGCGCTTTCCGCGCACACACTGGAACCACGCCGCGCACCTGGCCATGGCGTCATCAGATATCGCGCGCGGCGGCGGCATCGATGAGGTGCGCGCGGCAATCCTTTCATACAACGAGACGCAAGGAATCGTCTCGACACCGGATTCCGGTTATCACGAAACCGTGACGCGGTTCTGGTGCGACCGGCTGGCCGAGTTACTCGTCGGCCTGGGGCGCGGCGCGACGGCGTACGATTTGGCGCGGGCGGCAGTGGCGGGGCTTGCGCACCGCCGCGAAATTTTCAAGGGGTACTACAGCTTCGATGTGTTTCGATCACGCCAAGCGCGAGCGGAGTACGTGCCTCCGGACCTGGGTTAATCCTGTCCGTAAACGCGGATCGAGTCGAACGACACTGACTTTCCGTTGACGGGCAATCCGACGTCGGTTTTTGGTCCGGCGATGGCGGGGTTGTCGCCGGTCAACACGACATCGCCGAGCTTCGCCGTCATCTTCGTTCCAACGAAGGTCACGGTCATGTCAAGCCACACGCCGGTCTTGAGCGGCTGCTTCGAACGCGCCATCACATCGGCTTTTGTCCCCTTTTCCTTGTCGGGATCGAGTTGGATCCAAAAGCCCTCGGGGCGGACAATCACGCGACACAGATGGCCCTTGGCGTGATTGACGCTCAGTGATGTCTGCCGGGAGCCGTCGAGCTTAAAGCGAAGTTGGATTGTCGCGTTCTTGTAGTCGACCTTACGACGAACAACCGCTGCGTGTTTGTCGGCTTCCAGTTCAGCGCCAGTAAGCGCGCCACCGGCTTGCTTCCATTCGCCGTTGGCGACGCGCCAAGCCTTGTCGATGGCCGTACCTTCGAATTCGTCTGACAAAAGCAGCTTGCCTTGCGGGGCCGGGTCCTTTGCGGCGAACAGGGCAAGAGCGGTGAAGAGAATCGCAGTGAGTCGCATGATTAATTAAACAACTTTCTTTCGCGCCGCAGGAAAGCAGGCGTGTCGACATCTTCGAAGGGGTCGGCGTCGGGCAGAGGCGCGGGCGCTGGAGGCGGTGGAACGGGTTCGACGAATTCCACCGTAGGAGTGACGTCGACGGCTTCTTCGGCGACCGGCGCGGGGAGCAGTTCGATGGGTTCGGGTTCCGGAGCGGGAGGCTCGATCGTCATCTGCGAAACAGGCGCCGGCGGCTCGACGGACCGCGTCATCACCGGCTTCGCAACGGGAAGGCTCTCGCGCGAGAAGCCGGTAGCGATCACGGTGACTTTGACTTCCTCGCCGAGCGACTCATCATGAACAAGTCCGTAGCTCATATGCACTTCGTCGTTCTTGGTGGCGTCGAAGATCAGCGAACAGGCATCCGCGAACTGATCCAGAGTGAGGTTGCTTGATCCGGCGACATTGATGAGCAATCCGCGCGCGCCTTCGACGCCGTGTTCTTCGAGCAGCGGCGAACTGATGGCCGCGCGGGCGGCTTCAACCGCAGCGCCTTCGCCCTTCGCCGTGGCCGTGCCCATCATCGCGTGGCCCATGCCGGACATGATTGCCTTGATGTCGGAGAAGTCGCGATTGATGACGCCGGGTGTCAACATGATCTCCGAAATCCCTTGTACGGCTTGCCGCAGCACGTCATCGGCCATTTTGAAGGCTTCGAGAAAACTCGTTCCCTTAGGTGCGAGCTTCATCAGGCGATCATTGGGAATCGAGATGACGGTGTCGACCGTCGCGGCGAGTTCGGCGAGGCCGCGCTCGGCTTGGCGGATGCGCTTAGGCCCTTCGAACTTGAACGGCATTGTGACGACGGCGACGGTAAGCGCGCCGAGTTCCTTGGCGAGCGACGCAACAACTGGCGTTGCGCCGGTACCGGTGCCGCCGCCGAGACCGGAAGTGAGAAACACCATGTCGGCCTCTTCGAGAATTTCGACGAGGCGGTTGGTGTCGTCAAGCGCCGCCTGACGGCCGCGTTCGGGATCGGAACCAGCGCCGAGTCCGCGA
>VFZQ01000770.1 GCA_016871135.1 Acidobacteriota bacterium
TGTCGCCGCGCAACGAGAATTCCAGCGTGTTGCCCTCCATCCGCCCCGCCGACTCGATGAGCCGCAGCACGTTCAGCGCTGCGTTGGGCCGAACTCCGGCGAGCGGCGCGTTGGCGTCGCGCGAACGCAGTTGCTGAACGGCCTGGACGCCGGTGTAGGTCATGCTGAACATACTGCGTTTCGTCAATTGCCGCTCCGCGCTTGCACTGAATTGCAGAATGCCCGGTAACTCGGCGCCGGAAGCGAGCCGGTGCACGCTCGTCGGCGTCGACGCCGTCAAATTCGGCGGCCCGCTGAAGACATAGCGCCGCAAGCGGACGCCGTCGTAACGGAGGATGTCCCACAATGGCCCCGGTCCGGAGCGTTCATAAAAATACCCGGCACCCGCGCGCAGCACCCACTTGCGCGATCGATCGGGCGCGAAGGCGATCGCCAGACGCGGCTGGAAGTTGTTGGTATCGCCGAAGAAGTTCTGCCAGTCGTAGCGAAGTCCGGCGGAGAGCGAAAGGTTCGAGCACAACTGCCATTCGTCCTGCACGAATCCTCCGATCGTTTTCTCAATGAAGATCATCTTCGGATCGCCGCGCTGCAATACGGTGGCGAAAGGGCGTGCCGCCGCCAGATCGGCGAGCGACGCGTATGAAATTGTGCCCGCCAGATTCGTCTGATCGCGCAAACCCCGGCGGCTCCAATCGGGAACGTTAACGCCGTACTTCAACGTGTGCCGCCCGACCGTTTGCGTCAACAGCCAGGTAATCGAGGCGTGGAACTCCGTTGCCAGCCGGTCAGCCTGCGCGCCGCCGCCGGTGAACGCGTCGGAAACCGTGATGCGCTGTGCGGGCGAGTTGCTTTCGGTCGGCGACCAGTAGCGCCCGAGCAGCAAACGGAACTGCGAAAGAAACGTAGAGCTCACGATCGCACGGTGATTGAAAATCAATTCGTCTTCGCGAAAGCGATTGCGTGCGGCGGCTTCGGCGAGCGTCGTGCCACCCGCACCGATGTTGTTCTGCCAGCGGTCCTGAAAATTCTGTTGCACGAACATAGCGTGCTTGTCGTTCCATTGCTTGCTGAGGCGCAACGACACGAGCGAATTCACTTGCGGCGTAGGCACGTTGGCGTTGACGGCGCCGGCGAGCGTGCGCGCGAAGACGACGGCGACCAGGTCTTCTTCTTCTCGCGCGCCGGAGAGCAGAAACGACGCTTTCTTACCCATCGGGCCGAACAGACTTCCTTCCAGAATTCGCCGTTGTTCTTGCGGACGGCGAGCTGCCAGCGCATCGCGCGCATTGAAATGATAGTCACGAAACAGCGCGTTCAAAGTGCCGTGGTAGCGGTCGGTCGACGACTTAGTAATCACTTCGATTCGCCGCCGGCTCCAGCGCGGATACTCGACCGTGTAGGGGTTGTTGTTGATGCGGATCTCCTGAATCGCCGACGCGGTCACGCCCACGTTTCGCGCCTCCATGCCGTCGACGATGATCGACATTCCAGCATCGCCCGCCGTGCCGGGATTCAAGAAACGCGAGAGCCCGGCGAGGTAGTTGTTGTCGAGCATCGGCAGGCTGTCGAGCATCGTGCGTTCGACCGAGATCGCGTCGGCGTTGCGCGCGGCGTCGGTCGAAATCTTGCGCTCTTCTTCTGTTACGGCGAGTTCGTTTCGCACAACGCTCAGCCTCGGGCGGATGACGACGTCGCGGCGCCGGCGCGTATTCAGGACTACCGGGTCGAACCCGGGCACCTCGGTGCGCAGTTCAACCTCGCCGGATGGGGCACCTTCAAACCTAAACAGGCCGCCTTCGGAAGTGATCGCCGTCCACTGACGCGCACCGTGGCGAAGGACAACGGCGACGCCCGTAACGCTCGTGTTCGAGGGGTCGAGTAGCCGGCCGGTCACGTGCTCCTGGGCGGAGGCGGCGAGTGTGAAAAGGGCTGCGAGTATTCGAAACGGGTTCACTTGGCCGGTCCAGCGGTCCAAATTCCGTGCGGACCGCGTTTGTCGCCGGGGGAGAGCATTTACTCCACCATTTTACTCCCCGCGTTTCGAGCCTCACCGGCGTTTCGCCTCGCGACGTGTCGCCTCTCGACGTTGACTTAGTCCGGCAACTGGACTAATCTGACCGCGTGGAAGTAAATATCCATCAAGTCAAGGCGCAGCTTCCCGCTCGATCGAGCAGGCCGTCGCGACGCTGGTGCGCCTCGTTCGAATCGACCGCGAATAGCCGGGACTGGGAGCCGCTCGCGGCCTCACGAATGGCTGGGACAAAGAGATCGTCGAATTGTTTGGCTGAAGGTGGATGATCTGATTCTTGTTACTCGCGACCAAACGATTCCGCAATATGACGTGCCAACGCTCTGGTGAAGCATCGTGAAAGTCGCCCGAACATTGCTGTTCGCCGGCCTGCTCTTCGCCCAGCGCCCCTTCCGCGAATACCCGCCCATGGAGGGCTGGGACACCGCCGCCGGTCTCCCACCCGATTTCGCCGCGCCCTCCGAACTCGTTCTCGGCCGGCTGATGTTCCCGTCGAGTGAATTCCGCGGCGCCGGCCGCTTCGGCCGAGGCGGCAACTGGCTGCTCGGCGGCACTGCGTGGACCGTCGACTACCCCAAAGGCGACCGTACCTTCGCCTCGATCCTCCGCCGCCTCACCCGAGTTGATGTCCGCAGCGTCGAACAACCCGTCAACCCCGACGACGGCGACGACATTTACCACTGGCCCTACATTCACGTCGCTCTGCCTGGCGCGTGGAGCTTGAAGCCGCATCAAGCCGAAAAGATTCGCGATTACCTAATGCGCGGCGGCTTCCTTTTCTGCGATAGCTTCTTCGGCACCGACGAATGGGCCGGCTTCGTGCAGGGCATGGAGATGATCCTGCCCGACAGGCCGATCGAAGAACTTCCCGACAACGACCCCATCTTCCACACCCTCTACGACATCAAGGAG
>VFZQ01000771.1 GCA_016871135.1 Acidobacteriota bacterium
ACCGATCCGACGACGGGCGGCGTGACGGCGAGCTTCGCGATGTTGGGCGATTTGAACATCGCCGAGCCGGGCGCGCTGATTGGTTTCGCGGGTCCGCGCGTGATCGAACAGACGATCCGGCAGAAGCTGCCGGAAGGGTTTCAACGCAGCGAGTTTCTAGTCAAGCACGGCTTTCTGGACGCGGTGGTAGCGCGGCCGGATTTGCGCGACTATCTGGCGCGGTCGTTTGACTTCTTCCTTGGGCCTGTGTCGTGAAGTTCATTCTTCTTTCTCTTGCCCTTGTGTGCGCGGGTGCGGACTTCGATGTTCTGATTCGCAACGCACGGATTGTCGATGGCACGGGTAATCCGTGGTTCCGCGGTGATGTCGGTGTGAAGAATGGGCGGATCGCGGCGATCGGCTCGTTGTCGGCGAAGACCGCGGATAAGACAATCGACGCTGGCAGTCGCGTTGTGGCCCCGGGATTCATTGACGTTCACACGCATGTCGAGGGCGCGGTCGAACTCAATCCGATGGGCGCGAACTATTTGCTCGATGGCGTGACGACAATTGTTACCGGCAACTGCGGCGGGTCGCGAGTGCAGTTAGGCGAGTGGTTCGATCGGCTCGAAAAAATCAAGCTCGGGCTGAATCTTGCGACGCTGATTGGCCACAATTCGGTGCGTCGCGAGGTGATGGGCACTGCGAATCGCCTGGCGACCGAGGCCGAGATCGCGAAGATGCAAGGGCTTGTCGATCAGGCGATGCGTGATGGCGCGGTCGGCTTTTCTACGGGACTGATTTACATACCGGGGACGTATTCGGACACGCGCGAGGTTGTCGCTCTGGCGAAGGCGGCGGGCAAGTACAACGCCGTTTATGCGAGCCACATGCGTGATGAAGGCGCGAAGATTCGCGAGGCGATCACGGAGGCCGTTACAGCGGGGCGGGAGTCGGGCCTGCGCGTGCAGATCAGCCATTTTAAGATTGACGCGCCGAAGTTATGGGGGATGTCGAAGGACTCCGTTGCTCTGGTGGAAAAGTTTCGCGGCGAAGGCGTCGATGTTGTCGTTGATCAATATCCTTACGATCACGCGTCTACGAATTTGGGCATCACCCTGCCGAGTTGGGCGCTGGCCGATGGGCAGAAGGCGATCGAGGAACGGTTGGCGTCGGCCGAGACGCGGAAGCGGATTGCTACCGAGATGAAGAAGCTGTTGCTCGATCTTGGGCATGACGATTACTCCTATGCGACCGTGGCCAACTACGGCGCCAACGAAAAGTACAACGGCAAGAACATTTCCGAGATCAATCGCTTGGAAGGGCGGGAGAAGTCGCTGGACAACGAAGTGGAGACGATCCTGACGATGATCGCCAAAGGCGGCGCGCAGATGGTTTATCACTCGATGGGTATGGACGATGTCGAACGTATCTTGCGCTATCCGAATACGGCGATCGCGTCCGATGGCGGCATTCGCGAGTTTGGCGTTGGCGTACCGCATCCACGCAGCTATGGTACTAACGCGCGCGTGCTGGCGGAGTTCGTGCGCAAGCGCGGGACGATTACGCTCGAAGACGCGATTCGCCGAATGACTTCGCTGCCGGCGCGCACGTTTCGATTCATCGATCGCGGATTGGTGAAAGAGGGCTATGCGGCGGATCTAGTGGTCTTCGATCCGGCGAAGGTGCAGGATCTGGCGACCTATCCCGATCCGCATCACTATAGCGAGGGTTTCGATTTTGTGCTGGTGAACGGCGTGGCCGTCGTCGATCAAGGAAAGTTGCAAGAGACGCGGCCAGGCCGCGTGCTACGCCACAAGCCCGAATGATCTCACTCAATTCCGCCGGAAAGCGCTTCGGTCCGAAGCTGCTGTTTGAAAATGTCACGTGGATGGTGACACCGCAGGAGAAGACCGGACTGGTCGGCGGCAATGGTACAGGCAAGACGACACTGCTGAAGATTCTGGGCGGCGCGGATACGCTCGATTACGGCGATATTTCGTTTACGAAGGGGATGTCGCTGGGGTATCTGCCGCAGGACGGATTGTCGCTGCGCGGACGCACGGTGTTCGCGGAGTGTTCGAGCGTGTTCGACGACTTGCGTGACATGGAACGCGAGATGGAATCGCTGATGCACCGCATGTCGGAGGTCGATACGGCGAGTCAAGAGTACGTTACGATCACCGATCGATTTCACAGGCTCGAGAACGAGTTCACTTCGCGCGACGGGTATACGGTCGAAGCTCAGGTCGGCACGGTTTTGAACGGTCTCGGCTTTCCGAAAGACGACTGGCATCGGATGACGGAGGAGTTCTCCGGCGGCTGGCAGATGCGTATCGCGCTGGCGAAACTGCTGCTGCAAAAGCCGTCGCTGTTGCTACTTGACGAGCCGACGAACCATCTGGATCTTGAGGCGCGCAACTGGCTGGAAGACTATTTGATTAACTATCCGTTCGCGTATGTCATGATTTCGCACGACCGCTATTTTCTGGACGTGACGGTGAACCGCATCGTCGAGATCTGGAACAAGGGCATGCACTTCTATAGCGGCAACTACGAAAAGTATTTGCGCGAGAAGACCGAGCGCCGCGCGATGATCGAGGCGGCGTATCGGAATCAGCGCGAGCGCATCGAGCAGCTTGAAGCGTTTATCAATCGCTTTCGCTATCAGGCGACGAAGGCAAAGCAGGTGCAGAGCCGCATCAAGGAATTGGAGAAAATCGAGCGCATCGAGATTCCGGCGGAGGAGAAGACAATTCACTTTTCGTTTCCGCAGCCGAAGCCGAGTGGGCGCGTCGTGGCGGAGTTCAAGGGCGTGGCGAAGTCCTATGGCGAGAAGCATGTGTTCGACGGCGTCAATTTCGTCATCGAACGCGGCGAGCGAATCGCGCTGGTGGGGCATAACGGGGCGGGGAAATCGACTTTGATCAAGTTGTTGGCGGGGATTGAGCC
>VFZQ01000772.1 GCA_016871135.1 Acidobacteriota bacterium
TCAATGACTCCGCCGAAATCTTACCTTATTGCCTGGTCTGAATTCCTGGGACCACTATAGTACGCGCCTTTCGCGATCAGGTGATCGAGCACATCGCCAGGAGTCGTGTCAACATCCTTCGGAACGTCGCGCCAACCGCGATAGTTGTAGTCTCCGTTGGAAAGATGAATCGGCCGCGCGCCGTCCTTGCGCTGCGCGTTAATGTCGGCGCCACGCGCCAGCATCGCGTTAATCGCGTCGATGTTGCGTGTCATCACCGCCCAATGGACGGGCTGGTTTGAGTTGCGATCCCCTGCGTGTAGAAGTGCGGGCGATTCATCCAGCAGCACGCCGGCCCGTTTGAGATCTCGCTCGCGCAGAGCATCGCAAACCGCGTTGCCTTCCGGCGTTGCGCCACAGAGCCGCCGGCTTGCATCGTCGATGAGAGCCTCCATCTCCACATACCCGCGGTCGCGCGCGATCTCCAACAGGGAATCGTTCACCGCCAAGCCGAACGGATCCGGATCGCGCTCCAGCAGGAACCGCGCAACTGCAAAGCTGTTCTCTCGGACGGCGAAATAGAGCGGCTTCCGGTAGTTGTAATGCGAACGGACCAGCGAAGGATCGCGCTCGACCAGCTCACGAATCGCGTCAAGGTCGCCCGCGACCGCGGCGTTGATCATCGCCCAGACATAGAGGCCCCGCCCCGGCGACCACTGCAACGGCTCGGCGCTTTTCAGTTGGTCAGGTTGCGTCATGTTGCTGTAGGTACTCCGCGATTTCCGTCCTGCCGGCATACCGCGCCCAACCGAGCGGCGTACTGTCGTGGATCGTGTCGCGAGTATCGAGACGCGCGCCGCGTTCAACCAACAAACGCACAACATCGAGATGTCCCGCCCACACCGCCTGATGAATGGGGGCCGAATGCGCATGCGTGCCCGGCGGATTGTAGCGGTTCGGGTCTTCACCCGCGTCGAGTAGCATCCGCACGGCCTCCACTTGGCCGGTTTGTGCGGCGATCGCCAGCGCCCGATGGCGCGCCTCGGCTGAAGAAGCGGGTAACATCTTCGCAACCTCGTCAATTCGCCCAAGCCCCGCTGCGGCCGCGATGGTGGCAATTGGAGCGCCGCGTTTGACGAGAACTTCCGCTGTCGCGCGATAACCAAACACCAGAGCCGTTTCAACGGGAGACACCCAGTTACCCGAACCGGCGCCGTTCAGCGAAGCACCGTAGTCGATCAACAGTTCCGCCAGCGGCGCCTGCAATTCGGCGTTCGCCGGATGACAACTCGACACAAGCAAGCTCAATGTGGTGCACTCGCCGCCGTAGAAATCGGCTAACGAATCGACTTCTGCGCCCGCGTCGAGAAGTGTCTTCGCGATCGCGATGGCATTCGGCGGGGTCTTCTGGCGGTATCCCTCGACGCCATTGGCGGCGATGTAATGCAGCAGCGTCGCACGATGCACCTTCGGATGGAAGTGCGTAACACGCTTGGACCGTGCGTGAACAAGACCGGGCGTTTCGCGCAAGAGTTTTTCCAGCGATTCCACATCGCCATTCACAACGGCGTCGACGGCTCGTTCGAACGGGTAGACCTCCGGATCGCGGCGGGCAATCGCCGCGACGAATTCGCTGAGCGCGGACCAATCGGCGAAGTCGTAACGCCGGGCTACGGCGTCGAAAGCACCCGCGCTTGGCGCGGGCCCGGCTTGGCGCTTATACTCGCTGAGTGGCGCGTCCAATGGCAGTATGGGCAGGAGCATTTCTTCCCGATAATACCCTGGAACACATTTCGACAAAACGCCGGGCCGCGGCGTTCGGTCTCGCACTGGAGGCCAGCAGCAGCGTCGTCTGAACTCCCGCAAGCGGCAGCACGACACTCCCCCGCCCGGCCAACCGCTCGATCGACGCGGGACCAATCGTCACACCGATGCCGGTTTCCACCAACGCCACAATGGTCGACCACTGTGTCGCTTCCTGCACAACGCGCGGGACGAAGCCGATGGTATCGACGAGTTCATCGAAGAAACCGGCCCCCAGGCGGCGCGGGAAAAACACGAACGGCTCATTGGCCAGTTGTTCGGCTCGCAGCCTACGATTCGACGCCAAGCGGTGTTTCTTCGGCAGTACGGCCACAACACCTTCGGTGTAACGCGCAAGTTCGCCTGCCGCGGATGGGCATCGCAAAAAGCCAAGATCGACTTCTCCTCGTGAAAGCGCCTCCACGATCGCGGCGGTCGACATCTCCCGGAGACGCAGTTCAACGGCGGGCGTCGTCCGGCGGAACTCGCGGATGACGTTCGGCAGACGGGTGAGCATCACCGATGGCGGCGTGGCCAGGACCAATTCTCCCGATTCGCCTCTGCCGGCGCGGCGGGCGGCCTCCACCGCGCGAGCGGCCGTTTCGATTGCAGCGCGCGCAATGGGCAGCATCGCCGCGCCCGCGCTCGTCAATGCCGTGTGGCGGGTTGAACGTTCGAAGAGCGCGAAACCGATTCGCTCTTCAAGCCGCTGGATCTGCTGGGTCAACGGCGGCTGCGAAATATGCAACCGCGCGGCCGCTCGGCCAAAGTGCAGTTCCTCGGCCACCGCGACAAAGTATCGAAGATGGCTCAGTTCGCATTCGTTCATATCACCGTAATATTAATCGATCCGATCTTTATATTGGACGAAAACACCGATCCGCCGTACGGTGGGACATGATCTTACCCGTTTACTTGAGGCCGGCCGTGACAATCACCCACGGCGACGGCTGTTATCTGTTCGATACCAATGGCAAGCGCTACCTGGATTTCATAAGCGGCATCGGCGTCAACGCGCTTGGGCATTGGTAGATTATGGCGCGGTTCCAACTAGTAAAGTTGGCCCGTTTCCATAGACCCCCTTTCAAACCGTACGTGCGGTTTTCCCGCATACGGCTTAGCGATGATCTTCGGTGGTGTGGCTTGCGC
>VFZQ01000773.1 GCA_016871135.1 Acidobacteriota bacterium
GGTTACTAGTAGTGGTATGGTTGGCGAACGAGACCCGTTGAAAGACGTCGCCCGGAATCTGGAACGCTGGACCCAAGGAATCGTCGCGCGGGTGTTTACGCAGCAGACGATCGACGATTTGGCCCAGTGGGCGCGCGTTCCTGTCGTCAACGCGCTCAGCGATCTATATCATCCCTGCCAGGCGCTGGCCGACGTGCAGACGATCCGCGAGCGATTCGGCCGGTGGGACGGCCTCAAACTGGCTTATGTCGGCGACGGCAATAACGTCGCCCATTCGCTCATGCTGACCGCTGGGCGTTTGGGTATGTCGATCTCCGTCGCGTGCCCGGCGGGCTATGAGCCCAATGCCGCGATCGTCGCCCAAGCCCGCGCGGCCGGTGTGACAGTTGACATTGTTTCCGAGGCCGCCGAAGCCGCCTCCGGCGCGCACGTCATCTACACAGACGTTTGGGCCAGCATGGGCCAGGAGTCCGAAGCCCTCGAACGGCAGCGGATTTTCGCGCCCTATCAGGTCGACGAATCGTTGATGGCGCGAGCCGCATCCGACGCCATTTTCCTACACTGCCTTCCCGCCAAGCGCGGCCTGGAAGTGACCGACGCCGTCATGGAATCGCCGCAATCGGCGATCTTCGATCAGGCGGAAAACCGTCTGCATGCGCAGAAAGCGCTGCTGGCGATGCTACTTCAATAAATCATGCCCACAGGCGACAAACTTCAACTCTGGGGCGGGCGGTTTGAGACTGGCCCGTCGGCGATCTTCGAGTCGTTTTCCGGCTCGCTTCACTTCGACAAGCGGCTGGCCGATTGCGATATCCGCGGCTCGCAGGCCTTTGCGCGGGCGTTGCAGCGCGTCGGTATTTTGACCGCCGAAGAGAGCGCGGCGCTGGTGGCCGCGTTCGACGAGATGCGTGTGGAAGCGCGTGAAGCGGCGTTCTATGAAGGCGCTACCGACGAAGACGTTCACACGCTGATTATTCGCAAGCTGAAGGGGAAGGTCGCCGGGCTGGCAGACAAGATCCACACGGGCCGCAGCCGCAATGAGCAGGTGTCGCTCGATACGCGCCTGTGGCTGCGAGAGGCGATCGACGAAACACGCGCGTTGCTGAAGGCGTTGATGACCGAACTGCTGGCGCTCGCGCGGCGGCATCAGAACGCGGTCATTCCGGGTTATACGCATTTGCGCCGCGCCCAGCCGGTGTTGTGGGCCCATTACTGCTTGGCCTATTTCGAAATGTTCGCACGCGACGACGAGCGGCTGGCGCAGGCGCGGGCGCGCGTCAATGTTTGTCCGCTGGGCAGCGGCGCGTTGGCGGGTTCCGGATTTCCGTTCGACCGCGAGGCCATCGCGCGCGATCTCGGCTTCGACGCCATTACGCGCAATAGCATGGACGTGTCTGGCGACCGCGACTGGGTGCTCGACTATCTGTACGCCGCTTCGACACTGATGCTCCACTTGAGCCGTCTGAGCGAAGATTGGATTCTCTACTCCAGCGACGAGTTCGCGTGGATGGATCTTGGCGACGGCGTAACGAGCGGATCCTCGCTGATGCCGCAGAAAAAGAACCCCGATTCGCTGGAATTGATCCGCGGCAAGTGCGGCCGCGTTTTTGGCAGTCTAACGTCGTTGTTCATCACCGTCAAAGGCACGCCGATGACCTACAACCGCGACATGCAAGAGGACAAAGAGCCGCTCTTCATCGCCGCCGATCAGCTGAACGGATCGCTGGCGATGATCGCCGAGGTGACGCGCACCGTGGTGCTGAAACCGGAAGCGCCCGCCGAAGCGGCCGAGGTGAGCTGGGCCGTCGCCACCGATGTCGCCGAGGCGCTCGCCCGCAACGGCACGCCGTTTCATCTGGCGCACAAACTGGCCGGAAAACTCGTGCTGCACAGCTTACAGAACGGCATCAAGCCGGCCGACTGGACGCCCGAAAAACTTGCGGCGTTCGCACCGGAGTTGACGGGCGAGATGGCCGCACTCATGAATCCGGCCGAGGGCATGAAATCGCGGCAGGTACCCGGCGGAACGGCCCCCGAACAAGTCGCCCGCGCGCTGGCCGAAGCCGAAGCGAGGTTAGTCAACATCGGCGTATGAACAAGTCCTATCGTCAAGGGCAGATTCTGAAAGTGATCGAACGCATGCGCGTTCACACGCAGGATGAACTGGCGCAGGAGTTGCACAAGTTCGGCTTGGAAACGACCCAGGTTACGCTGTCGCGCGATATTCGTGAGCTCGGTTTGGCTAAGACCGCTGATGGTTATCGGGTCGTGGAAGGCGCGACGGCGCCGCACGTTCCGGATCTGGCGACGATAGCCGGTGAGTTCCTCACCGACGCCCGCGTCGCGCAGAATCAGCTTGTGCTGAAGACCTCACCTGGCAATGCGTCGAGCCTCGCCAGCGCGCTGGACCGCGCCAACTGGCCGGAAGTCATCGGCACGCTCGCCGGCGACGACACGGTGCTGGTCATTGCGCCCGACGCCGAACAGGCCACCGCGTTGCGCGCCCGTATATTAGCATTGGCTTGATGCTTACTCGACGGCAGTTCCTCGCCGCGCCGCTTGCGATGCAGCAGCGGCGACAACCGAATCTCGTTCTGATCGTTTCCGACGATCATCAATGGCAGTGCCTCGGCGCCGCGGGCAACCCGCACATTCAAACGCCGAACCTGGACAAACTCGCCGCGCGCGGCGTGTACTTTCCACAAGGCGTGATCTCAACTTCGCAATGCGCGCCAAGCCGCGGCGTTTTGCTCAGCGGTCTTGAGACGTATCAGACAGGCCTTGACAGCAACGGCTACACTTCGTTTCGCACATTTAAAGGCGCGACGGTTGTCGAACAACTTCGCCGCGCCGGGTATGCGACGAATCTTGTTGGCAAGTGGCACATCGACAACCTGCCGCACCAGTGCGGATTCACTAACCCAACCTTCG